>JBDTEI010000048.1:0-6284 GCA_039922675.1 Microcoleus sp. | reverse complement strand
CTCCCGCTGACTATCACTTGCTCGTAGAATCGCCCTGGGTGGAGAAATTTAGTATTGATGAAAACGACAGTACAGCATGGGAGAGCGCGACGGTGGAGCCGATCGACAATTCAAAATCCCCAATCCTAAATCGCGTTTCTCCTACATTTGCACTATCAACTGAGGCTCCTGTCTGCCACGCGCGGCCCTCTATCGATGTGCTGTTTGAGTCTGCTGCTGATGCTTTCGGGGAGAAAGTTATTGGCATAATTTTAACAGGAGCTAGTTCTGATGGCAGTCAAGGGCTGGCAAAAATTAAGGCTGAGGGAGGATTGACATTTGTTGAGGAACCGGCTTCGGCTCTCTGCGGGACAATGCCTGCATCTGCGATCGCAAATGTTGAAGTAGACTGGATTTTGCCCCTGTCTAAAATCGCTCCCTGTTTGGTCAACTTGCTAACAATGAAAAATTAAAAAATTTATGAATGTGCAGCGCTCCGATCGAGTAAATGTGCTTCTGGTTGACGATCGCCCAGAAAATTTGGTGGCTCTGGAAGCTATTTTGAACAAGCCGTCTTACAATTTAGTCAAAGCAAATTCGGGCGCGGAGGCTCTGAGATGTCTGCTTAATGAAGATTTTGCGGTAATTTTGCTTGATGTGCAGATGCCGGGAATGGATGGATTTGAGACAGCAACAATGATTCGCTCTAGAGATCGATCGCGATCGACTCCGATTATTTTTATCACAGCATTCAGCAGTAATGACACCCACGTGTTTAAAGGTTATTCTCTGGGTGCGGTGGATTACCTCTTCAAACCCTTGGAACCGGAAATATTGACATCCAAGGTGGCGGTATTTGTGGAATTGTTCCAAAAAACAGCCGAGGTGAAGCGGCAAGCAACACAGTTAGCTGCTGTTAATAACGAACTAAGTAAAAGTGAAGAGCGATTTCGTACTTTGTGTGCTTGTTCGCCCCTGGGAATTTACTTAGCTGACGTTGCAGGCAACTGTACTTACATGAATCCCCGCTGTCAAGCGATTTCTGGGTTAATTTTGGAGGGAAGTTTGGTGTCAGTTTGGCAGCGATCGGTTCATCCAGAAGATCGCGATCGCCTAGTAGCAGATTTGTTAGTTTGGATTAAAGAAGGTCACGAATATTCGAGTGAGTTTCGATTAGTTGATAACGAAGATGTGCGTTGGATTCACGTGCAGTCGTCGCCAATGTTTTCGGATTTTGGAAAACTGCTCGGTCACGTGGGCACGGTTAGAGATGTCACAGACCGCAAGCAAGCAGAGGAAGAACGCGGCCGACTAATCCGCGAACAAGTGGCGCGGCAAGAAGCTGAGACAGCTAACCAGATGAAGGATGAATTTCTAGCTATTCTATCCCACGAACTCCGTACTCCTTTAAATGCAATTCTCGGCTGGTCTAGGCTGCTTCGTGCCAAGAAATTTGACCAAGAAACTATTGATAAAGCCCTCGAAACAATTGAGCGCAATGCTAAATCTCAATCGCAGCTCATTGAAGATATTTTAGATGTTTCGCGGATTCTGCGCGGAAAACTAAGCTTAAATATGCATCAGATTCAGTTGGAATATGTGATTGAGATGGCAATTGATTCTCTGCGACCGCTCGCCCAGGGAAAATCAATTGTAATAGAATGGGAAGGTAGCCCAAATATCGGTAAAGTTCTAGGCGATATCGATCGCTTGCAGCAAATAGTCTGGAATTTACTTTCAAATGCGATTAAGTTTACTCCTGAAGAGGGTAAAGTAGAGGTGCGGTTGGAGTTAGTAGGCGACCAGGCGCAAATTCAGGTAATTGATAGCGGAATTGGTATTGCTCCTGATTTTCTGCCTTATGTTTTCGATCGCTTTCGCCAAGCTGATAGCAGCACAACTAGGTCTTACGGGGGTTTGGGGCTGGGATTGGCGATCGTCCGTCACTTGGTGGAACAGCACGGTGGTAAGGTGGGCGCAGAGAATAATACGGGCGAGGGTGCGAAATTTACGGTTTTTCTGCCAGTTGTTGAGGGAAACGGGGAAGGTGCTGTTGATGATTTCTCTCAACTCAATGACGCTACAGAGACTCTCCCAGCTCTTGCTAATGTGCAATTGCTGGTAGTGGATGATGACGATGACACGCGGAAGTTTATGATTGCTTTATTGGAACAGGAAGGTGCTGTGGTGCGATCGGCAGCATCGGTGGCCGCGGCTCTAGCTGCACTGGAGAGTTTTTGGCCAGATGTGCTGCTGAGCGACATTGGAATGCCGGAAGCAGACGGTTATGAGTTGATCGCGCGGGTGAGAGAAATGGAAGTGCTGCGGGATCGAAAGATGCCTGCGATCGCCCTGACGGCTTACGTGAGAGAGTCCGAGCGCCGACAAGCGCTAGAAGCTGGTTTCCAGATGCACTTATCTAAACCTGTTGAGGTAACTCAGTTAATTGCAGGAATTGCTAACCTCGCAGGAATGCTCAGCAATCCAGTGAGGCTCAAAGCTGTTGAATCATTCAACTTAGGAGGCCAGAGATCGGAGGCTCAAAGGGACTCGGCGGTGGAAACCGCTTAGCCATTCAGTTGACAGTTGACAGTTGACAGTTGACCGCTTGAGGGCGACCTCTACCTAGAAGGAAAAGGATTGGAGTAATGAATCGTCTGATTTTAATTTCTCCCGATCAGGGCTCCGGCTTTAAACCAATTTTTTTTGGTAAAACTTTTGTCTGCGGAGACAGGCGATCGAGATCGACGGGGTATTTAAGCCGGATTTGGTAAGTTGTACTGCTTTTTAATTGTATTTTTCTAGCGCATATCAAAAATCCTCTCCCCCTCTCCCCCTCTCCCCCTCTCCCTCTCCCCCTCTCCCGTGCCGATTACCAAGAAAAATATTAAGCTAGCTTAAAGGACTAGCGATCGACAGCTCGAAGACACCCGTTTTTCTGCAAAAAGCCGGATATCTGCCGTTTTTTGCTTCAACCTGCCGTCAAACTACACAATTACCCGCCAATCAATACATGAATATTTTTAGCAGTCTACTTTCTGGCCCAACTAAACAACCCCAAGTCACAAAACAGCGTCGAGGCATTGAAATTAAGTCGGAACGTGAAATCGAAATTATGCGGCAAGCAGCGAAAATTGTCGCCACGGTATTGAAAGAAATTTCCCAACTTGTAAAACCGGGAATGACTACTGCTGATTTGGATGTTTATGCCGAAAGGCGCATCCGCGAAATGGGTGCAACTCCGAGTTTTAAAGGCTATCACGGTTTCACAGGATCGATTTGCTCTAGCATTAATAACGAAGTTGTTCACGGCATCCCCAGCCCGAAAAAAGTAATTCGTGCCGGAGATGTTCTGAAAGTAGATACAGGAGCATATTTCCAAGGTTTTCACGGCGATTCTTGCATTACGATCGCAGTTGTGGAAGTGACACCGGAATCGGCAAAATTAATTAGAGTTGCAGAAGAAGCTCTCTATAAAGGTATCGAACAAGTCAAGGCGGGAGCTTATTTGCTGGATCTCGCTGGTGCGATCGAAGATCATGTCAAAAGCAACGGTTTTAGCATTGTTGAGGAGTTTACCGGCCACGGTGTCGGGCGCAATTTGCACGAGGAACCGTCCGTTTTTAATTTCCGCACTCGGGAAATGCCTAACGTGAAATTGCGATCGGGTATGACATTGGCGATCGAGCCGATTTTGAATGCTGGTTCTAAGTACACTCGGACGCTTGCTGACAAGTGGACTGCTGTAACTGTTGATAATGCTATGTCTGCTCAGTTCGAGCATACTGTCTTGGTGACGGAAACCGGTTATGAAATTTTGACCGATCGTTCAAAAGTTTAAGTCGGAATGATTCAAGAATAATTGTGCGATTGCCGCGCGAGCGCGAACAACGCTGCGCGGTGTTGAGTTTTGAATTAATCAGTTTTTCATCATTGGATCAAAACAAAACTTAAACCTCTTGAGTTTAACCACAATACGGTTTAGTTAATGATGTTTATTCCCCGGAGATCCCCCTAAATCCCCCTTAAAAAGGGGGACTTTGAGTAATTTCTTGTCCCCCCTCTTTTTCAGGGGGGCTAGGGAGGATCAGGTTTAACTGAACCGTATAGGATTTTAACTACAATTTTTTGAGTTGCTTCTATAGATGGAGGAAAAAAATAGTTGAATTCGGCTAAATTAAAAGATAATACTTGTAAAACGTAAGGGTAACAGATATGTTAGCACGATTATTATTGGTAGATGATGAACCGGGCTTGCGGGAAGCGGTACAAGCTTATTTGGAAGATAGCAATTTTTCGGTTGAGGTTGCCAGTAATGCTCGGGATGGCTGGGAACTCTTGCAGCAGATCAATCCTGATTTGGTGATTTCAGACATTATGATGCCGCAGGTGGACGGTTATCAGTTTCTCAAGCAAGTGCGGGAAGATCCTCGCTATAAGTCTTTGCCGGTGGTGTTTTTGACGGCTAAGGGGATGACGGGCGATCGCATTCAAGGCTATCAAGCAGGCTGCGATGCTTATCTTTCTAAACCCTTCGATCCCGATGAGTTGGTAGCAATTGTCACGAATTTGCTGGCCCGACGCGCGGCGGCTAAGGAGACGGGCGGCAATGCAGAAAGTCCTGATATTGCTGCTTTGGCTAGCCAAATGGCGAGAATTGAGTCTTTGCTGAGTGGCCGGACTTCGATCGTCCAAAGTAGTTCGGGGGTTAAAATTGATTTGACTCCGCGAGAGCAAAGTGTTTTAGATTTGGTTGCTCAAGGTTTGATGAATAAGGAAATTGCCCGCCGCTTGGAAACTAGCGTGCGCAATGTGGAAAAGTATGTCAGCCGTTTGTTTAGCAAGACTGGTACTAACAGCCGTACTGAGTTGGTTCGCTACGCGCTCGAACACGGCTTGACTAAGTAGGAATCGTCTCGACTTTGCTGGCGGCTCTTCCTCGCCGCTCTGCGTTACCAGGCTCTTCCTGGTAACGATAATTCTGCAAAAAATTAGAAATGTTAAGATCTAAGTATTGACAGATATCAGGTGGGTAGGGTAATGCAAATCAGTTGGCGGGCAGTGCGGGGCTGCGATCGAACTTTTCGCCACTTTGAGTCTGAGCCAAGTTTAAAAAAAAGAAGGTTGCTGTAGGTAAGCTCCAAGCCCTTACACAATCAGTCATTCCCCAATCTCAAATCTCAAATCGTCTGAGATGGATACTCGTAGAAGTTTGGAAATTACTTAACTGAAAAACCTGACGCTTTAAGAGTTTTTACGTAGTAAAGAGAAACGGAAAGAGTTGGCTCGATACCCTCCGTCAGGCAAACCTGCCCCGAAGTGTCACAAATCGGGTTATATTTTCTCGGAAAATAAGCAACTATTAATTAATAGCACCGCAGCAAAGTAGCGGCGGATGTTTGAATTTATAGCAGCACAAAAATTTAATTGATACCAGGAGGAAATGATGCGGAAAATCTCGGCGCGGCAAACGATCAGTGCAATGGTAGCACTGCCGATCGTACTAATGGCCAATACAACTCAAGCTTTTGCCACTGATACCGGTCAGAAGATAGAGCCAATTAAGAAAGTGTCGGATTTGGGCGATGAGCTTGATTTTGATATTACGGCACCAACCACACCAATCACCATTGAAGAAAGCGAGGATTGGGATCAACCTGATTTTTCAGCTATTAATTTAGATATGGAGATTGATAAGTTTATGACAGAAAATTTTCAACCTGTAATTGAGGAGCCGCCGCCGGTAGTTTATCTCAGTGCGGCGAGGAGCCAGTCAAGCAGGGAATGCCGGATTAACGGGATCTGTGAATAATTTAGTCGGATTTGTGCGATTTTTGGCGATCGACTTTTTTGCTCAGTAGAATTCTCGCTGTGCGAGGGTAAAAAAAATCAGTAAAATCCGGTAGATTTTCCGGAGAATATGTTAATAACAGAGTATGTATTTTTTCGGGTATGCTTTAAGGGCGATCGGCTAAAACAATCGGACAGTTTCAGGGCTTACATATAGTGGCGTCGAAACCGGGTTTCTACGAGTTTCGGGTTGAGTAACGAGAAATATAGGAATAAACCGGGTTTCTGAGGTCAATAACTAAGTGTAAGGTGCGCTTTGGAGGAAAAATATTGAGTGTGCGATCATCCTACATTCAGTCCAAATCGCACCCTAGAATAATTAGACCTCTTGCAAAAATCTTCGAGTCATAGAGCAACCGCAGATATCGGGCAGATGCAACACCGATTGACGCAGATGGTTTCAGGGTATTTTCGGATTTTTGCAAGAGGTCTATTATCCGTTACATCCGTTTCAC
>JBDTEI010000047.1:0-8229 GCA_039922675.1 Microcoleus sp. | reverse complement strand
TATTCGGGGATTGCGGCGAGTGTGGCTGGGTTCATTTTGATGAACAATATGCTGATTATTGCTGGTGCACTGGTTGGCGCGTCGGGAATCATTTTGACGCAGATCATGTGTAAGGCGATGAATCGATCGATCTCTAGTGTGCTGTTTGGCGCATTTGGTAGCGGTGGCGGTAGTGCGGCTGCTGCTGGGGTTGCTGGTGGGGCGATCGACAAAACTGTTCGCAGCATCAATCTCGAAGAAAGTGCGATGATGTTAGGCTATGCGCGATCGGTGGTAATTATTCCTGGTTATGGGATGGCTGTAGCGCAAGCCCAGCACGCAGTACGCGAGTTAGCCGACGGTTTGGAAAAAATGGG
Source organism: Microcoleus sp. (assembly GCA_039922675.1). Taxonomy (GTDB): domain Bacteria; phylum Cyanobacteriota; class Cyanobacteriia; order Cyanobacteriales; family Microcoleaceae; genus Microcoleus. The sequence goes on along the minus strand of JBDTEI010000047.1, from coordinate 7,873 downwards.
TGTTGACGTGAAATACGCGATTCACCCGGTGGCTGGGCGGATGCCGGGGCACATGAATGTGTTGTTGGCGGAAGCAAACGTGCCTTATCCGCAGTTGTACGATATGGACGATATCAACCCGCAATTTGACGAAACCGATGTTGCTTTGGTAATCGGGGCGAATGATGTGGTGAATCCGGCGGCGCGCCACGATACGGCGAGCCCGATTTACGGGATGCCGATTTTGGAGGTTGATAAGGCCAAGCATACGATCGTGATCAAGCGCGGGATGAGTGCTGGTTTTTCGGGTGTTGACAATGAGTTGTTTTATAAGGATAAGACGATGATGTTGTTTGGTAGCGCTAAGGATGTGGTTGCGAAGTTGGTTGCTGAGGTGAAGCAGTTGTAGGATTTTCAACCCAATACCGTTCAGTTAACCCTAATGTCATTGCGAGCTCTTAGCGAAGCAATCGCAGAGACTATGAAAGTTATCAGTTAACTGATGTGCGCGCGGGGCAATTAGCTTGTTAACTGAACCGTCTTGGTTTTTAACCGCTGATTAACGCGGATTAACGCAGATTATCGAACCCGGTTTCTTCGAGAAACCGGGTTTTTGTTGTGATTTAGTTTTGATATCAATATTCTTCAGTCGGCGGAGGCCGACTTTGTTTGTCTAGTCGCGATTTCAATCGCCGAGTCTTCTTTTCAAGGATAATCCAATAATAGTAAAAATTAGGAAATAATAGCGCGATTTCACGCTCTCGATCTCCATGTTATGGAGCAAGTGATTAAATGAATACAGGACTAACTCGTGGGAAGGCAGAAACCGGGTTTTTTGAAAAAATATTTCCTACACAGCCACAAATTACTGGAAAAACCCGGTTTCTCGGCCCCATGCTAAGTCCTAATTTGCCCCAAACCATCATAAAATCTTACTAAATGCACCAAGATTAGGTAGAATCATCTGGGTGTCAGAGGATAAACTATATGCGCTGGGTTCGATATGTGGCGATCGCGATCGTCAATACTTTCGGTGTCGTCATCGGTATAATTTGGGTTGCTGTGCCCGCAACAGTGGCTCAACCTTCCCTAAACTACCAACTCGCACTCTCGGCGCCACAGCCAGACGGCGACACTCCGCAATCGCTGCCGGAACTCTACAAATTGCGCGATCGCCTCAAGGTACAATTAGATAAACTTGCCCAAACTCCCGACAGCAGTCTGTTTTCCCCAGAATATTGGCAACCAGAAAGCCCCCGCCACCAATCCGAAACTCTGACGCAGCAACTCCAAAACGTTCAAAATCAGATTGAAATAGAAAAACAAGCCAAAAATAATTGGGACGAAGCTGCTAGAATCGCCTCCCAAGCCGTCGTCATTGGACGCACTTCTAAAGCCGATCCCGCTACTTGGGAAGAGTCGCAACGCTTTTGGCAATTGGCTATCAATAACCTCCGACTCATTCCCCACGGTTCTTTTTTGGCTGAACGGGCGATCGACAAAACCATCGAATATCAAGGAAACCTCACTCTCGCCACCTACGAATGGCAAGTAACACGGTCTACACAGAAAATTAGAGCCGAGGAAGAACAGGTAAGAGAAATCGCCCGCAAAGAACAAGAAAAAATAGAATTTGCTCGCCGCGAAATAGAGAGAAAAGAACAAGAGAAAAAAGAACTTGCCCGCAGAGAACTAGAAAAGCAAGAATTTGCAAGGCAAGAATTAGTCCGCCAAGAACAAGAAAAACAAGAACTCGCCCGCCAAGCAAAAGAAAGGCAAGAATTAGCACTAAAAGAACTCACCAGACAAGAATTAGAAAAGCAAGAACTCGCCCTAAAAGAACAACAAAGACAACAATTAGAAATCAATCCACAACCAACTCCTCAACCCACTCCCGAATCAACCGCAACACCAACTCCCGCCCCAGTTACGATCGCAGCCTCCCCGACCAACTTCTTTTTTGCGGGAGATACTAACAGAGACGGCGAAATTAATCAACTAGACGAAGCTGGAAAAGAACAATGGTCATTGTCTAGCGGCGCGCTAATTGTGTTTAACGATCCCAAGAACGAGCGCACAAAAATACCCACTTGGAAACAAACCAAAGTTAGCATCTCCCGCCGCGCCGCCATGCTTTCTCAAGTTAACTTGAGTTTATCTGAAAACTTCAAAACCTCTCAATTATTCATCACTGCTGATAGCATTGCTAACCCTCATATCAACGTTTTTCAAAAAATAGGCGATGGATGGCAAGCTGTAGATATATCCGGTACAAAACCCCTCGTTTTCAGCACGAATATTGTTTTAGGTGTCGAAGCAAAACAATTTGCCGATCGCAATTGGAACGGCAAAGTTAATCTCAAAGCAACTGCCGAAAATAACGGTCAACAAATCGCCACATCCACCATCCAAATGGGCGTCAGTCCTTGGATAATACCAGCCAATACCGCACCAGTAACAGAAGTTCAAGTCAGCGACAGAGGCAGCGCCAACAGTGAATTTATCTCGCAACTCAAACAAGCAGTAGAACCTACGGGCGCTCAATTAAAAATTATCCAGGGCGATAATGCTTGGATGCAAAATATTCAGAAAAATGGCTACATTCAACTTCCCGCAAAATCCGATCTGCGCCAATTGAATGTCGCTCTAAAAAACAATGACGAACCCGATGAAAACCCGCCGGATAAATCCACTCAAGAGCGTAATTTGAGAGTGATTAAAATTGGTAACTCTCGCGACGATAACCCTGTAAGTAAGTGGTCAAATGGCTATGGAAATTTGCAGGTGACACCGCCGATTCCCGGATACCCAATGGGTCGAGTTTATTACGGGAATTCGGGGAATGCTAGTTTTAATCCAGAGGTACTTATTTTATTCAAGCTCAGAGAATTCAAGGGCCTGCGGTGGATATTGATACTTCTTGGCTTTTGACTCGCCAAGTTGATGAAATTATCAATTTTATTCCCAGTCAAACTCCCGGAAAATATCTAATGGTGATCGCCAGTCCAGAAGCCGGAGTTAGACTGTTGGAAGAATTGGCGGGAAAAGGTTACGGTGATGTTACTATCAATCGCGGTTTGAGTACCGAAACCACAGTCAGCGCTGCGTTGAGAAATCCTGCTTTAATTCAACACAATATCAATTTGCAAAAGCAGAAACTTGATCCGATTTTAGAGAAGTTGAAAAAAGAATTTTCCCTCGCCGACGACCAAATCATTCAAGTTCCGGTGATGTTTGGCTACAGCGGTTATGCTTGGTGGCCGAATATGGTTAATTCGGTGCCAGTTAACGGCAAATTGTTAGTTTCCAATCCGCGCGGGGCGATGATTGACGGTTTAGATTACACTCAAGAAAGATTGCGTCAATTGCTACTTCCTGCTGGTGTCAGTGTGAGTTTTCTCGATGATAAGTATTATCAAGAATTGAAAGGAAATGTGCAGTCGGCGACGAATACTGTGAGGAAGCCTGAACCGCGACCTTTTTGGCAATCTTTGCCTAATAATTAATATCGGTATAAAATTGCGATTACCGAACAAAGAAACCGGGTTTTTTACCGAGATTGATGGTTTTAAACACGTGTTTTTGTAAAAAACCCGGTTTCTGGCTACTCGTGCGTAAGTCTTAATTTACCGAAATTTGGTAAATTGCGATCGCCCCAGCCGACAGATTCCTCATAAAATTGGCTTGTAGTGAGGAATGCAACTCCTCAGTGCGAGGGGACGCGCACACCCTCAGTATAATTGAACCATAACCGCATTTGATATAACTAGGACTTACACGCAGGTGCTCAGAAACCCGGTTTTTTATGCGTTTCCTTCGTTGTAGTCCAGAGATTAGGTAAAAAACCCGGTTTCTTTGGCCTTAATGCACAAGTCCTGATAACGTAAAATGTCTAAAAGCGGTATTTGTACAAGAAATTTAGTCCTATGAGTAACGAACTCGAAAACAATCCAATTTTGACCCAGCAACCGGAAACAATTGCCACTAACAGCGATGAGTTGGCGAACACTGCAATTGCCACTCCCCATCCAACTTCCGAAGCAGCAGAAACTCCCGCTGAAATCCCTCCAATTGAAGATGCTTTGACAGCAACTTCCGAACTCCCAGAAACTCCTACAGAAAATCTCCCCAGTGAAAGTGTTTTAGCAACAACTTCCATACCAACAGAAACTCCTGCTAAAATTGCCATGCGAGAAGATATTTCAAGGGCAATGGACGAAGCAGAAACAATTCCAATTGCAGCCGAGATTGCGCCGGAAATAATTCAAAATGAAAATCACCAGACTCAACTCAATCAAACGGAGAATCCCGAACCAAAACAACATCGAGTTTGGCAAATATTGACAGTTTTTTTCAGCGGAATATTAGTCGGTTCCGTCCTCAGTCTCGGTGCTTTTCTAGGGTGGAAAATGTATCAAGAAAGAGCAAACATTCAAATCAAACTGCACTCAGACGTACCCCTCCCCGAAAGCCCTCCCCCTGTCCCAACAGCGCGCGCCTACCGCCAGCCAGGATATCCCCTAGCGCCCCAGCAGGCACTGCCCCCCACAATTCCTCCGTCACCTGGCCAGCCTCAAATACCATCCCTGTCAGGCGTTCCGCAACTTGCTTCCCCGTCGCCGCTGCCTTCTCCTGCGCCTGCTCCCGCTGTCGTGGAAACCCCTGTAACTGAGCGAGTTAGCTTTCAAGCAGGTGCTACCGGAACGACTCTCAGCAATAGTTTGCGAGCCAACAAATCCAAACGCTACTTGCTAGAATGCAATAGCGGCCAAAGCATGACAATAAAGGTTCAAAAAGGTGATGTTAGTGCAGATATTATTGCTCCTAACGGTGAAAAAGTCGGCACTGCAAATAGTACAAGCCCGTGGCAAGGTCAACTAACCAGCAGCGGCGATTATACTATTGAAATTTCGGGCGATCGCCAAGCAAACTACGGTGTTAAAATTGAAGTGAAATAGCAAGTATAATTGTATCAGGGGATAGTTGCAAAATACATCAACCCGCCCTGGTTACAAATTACCCATTACCAATTACTAATTACCAATGGTCGCACAAGTATCTCCAAGCATCTACGAAGCAAAGACTCAGGAAATTGCTCAAGAAATCCTGAAGGCCACTCAAGACAAAAAGCGATCGTTTTTTGGCCAACTGCAAGACCAAATGCGCTGGGACGACAAGCTGATGGATTGGGCAATGGCCAGCCCGGGATTGCGGGTGCAATTGTTTAGATTTATTGACTGTTTGCCCGCCCTCCGCAGCAGGCCGGAAATTGCCCGCCACTTGCAAGAATACTTGACTGTGGAAGAAGTAGAATTGCCCGAAGCATTAAAAAAGTTGCTCAACTTTGCTAATGCGGATTCTGTCCCCGGTCAATTGGCGGCGACGACGGTTGCGCCTGCGGTGGAAACTTTGGCGCACAAGTATATTTCTGGGGAAAATATCAAGCAGGTAATTAAAACCTTAGAGCGGCTTCGTAAAGATAAAATGGGTTTTACAGTTGACCTTTTGGGGGAAGCTGTCATTACTGAAACTGAGGCAGAAATTTATCTTAACCGCTATTTGGAATTAATGGCAGAATTGAGCAATGCAGCTAAGAATTGGTCGCAGGTAGATGCTATTGATCAGGCTGACGGCGAAACTTTGCCGCGAGTGCAAGTATCTGTCAAGTTAACGGCTTTTTATTCTCAGTTTGACCCGCTGGATGCTAAAGGCAGCGAGGAGAAAGTCAGCGAGAGAATTCGCCTGTTATTGCGGCGCGCCAAAGAGTTGGGTGCGGCTGTTCATTTCGACATGGAACAGTACGCCTATAAGAGTTTAACTCTGAGCATTCTCAAAGACTTATTGTTAGAGGAAGAGTTCCGCAGCCGCACGGATGTCGGAATTACAATGCAGGCATATTTGCGCGACAGCAAACAAGATTTGCAAGGCATTATTGCTTGGGCAAAAAAACGCGGCAATCCGCTAACAGTGCGGCTGGTGAAAGGCGCTTACTGGGATCAGGAAACTATCAAGGCGATGCAGAAAGATTGGCCGCAGCCTGTATATAATGATAAAGTTGCTACGGATGCAAATTTTGAAGCAATGACTCAGTTGTTGCTGGAAAATCACGAATATTTGTATGCTGCAATTGCCAGTCATAACGTGCGATCGCAAGCCAGGGCGATCGCGATTGCCGAAACTCTCAACATACCGCGCCGCCGCTTTGAAATGCAAGTGCTCTACGGCATGGGCGACAAACTGGCCAAGCTTTTGGTCGATCGGGGTTATCGCGTCCGAGTCTACTGTCCCTACGGCGATTTACTACCAGGCATGGCTTATTTAATCCGCCGATTGCTGGAAAATACCGCCAACAGTTCGTTTATTCGGCAAAGTTCCGAAGAAATGCCGATCGAACAATTATTAGCCGCCCCAGTCGCCAATGGCAACGACCAGCTAGTTTACAGCAAAGTATTCCCCAACGTCGCCGATACCGACTACGCCAATACCAAATTGCGGCAACAAGCAGAAACAGCCATCAAATCAGTCCGCGCCAGCTTAGGTAAAACCTACTTACCGCTAATCGACGGCGAGTACCAAAACACCGAAACAACAGTTAATTCCCTCAACCCTTCCAATCCCGAAGAAGTAGTCGGCAAAATCGGATTGCTATCCGAATCCCAAGCCAAACAAGCCCTAGAAGCAGCCAAAGCCGCCTCCACAAGTTGGCGGAAAACCCCCGTCCGCCAGCGCGCCGGAGTCCTGCGAAAAGCCGCAGAATTGATGGAACAACGGCGCCACGAACTATCAGCTTGGATGGTGTTTGAAGTCGGCAAACCAGTCAGAGAATGCGATGCCGAAGTCTCCGAAGCTATAGATTTTTGTCGCTACTACGCCGACGAAATGGAACGGTTGGAACAAGGACAAAATTACGACATTGCCGGAGAAACTAACCGCTACACCTATCAGCCGCGCGGCATTTCTTTGATTATTTCACCTTGGAATTTCCCGCTAGCAATTCCTGTCGGGATGACAGTTGCATCGCTAGTTGCAGGTAACTGTACTTTGCTCAAACCTGCGGAATTTTCCACAGTAATTGCGGCAAAGATAGCTGAGATTTTGCTAGAAGCGGGCATTCCCAAAGGCGTATTTCAATACGTGCCTTGCAAAGGTTCAACAGTCGGCGCTTACATGGTGAAACATCCCGACGTTCACATGATTACCTTCACCGGTTCTCAGGAAGTTGGCTGTCAGATTTATGCCCAAGCTGCGATTTTGCAGCCGGGACAAAAACACCTGAAGCGAGTAATTGCGGAAATGGGCGGCAAGAATGCAATTATTGTCGATGAAAGTGCGGATTTAGACCAAGCAGTTGCAGGCGTAGTTTATTCGGCCTTTGGATACAGCGGCCAAAAATGTTCCGCTTGTTCGCGAGTAATTGTGGTTGAGTCGGTGTACGATACTTTTGTGGAAAGATTGGTAGAAGCCACGCGATCGCTCAATGTCGGCACAGCCGAAAATCCCGGTACTCAAGTCGGGCCTGTAATTGATGCCAGCGCCCAGTCGCGCATCCGCGAATACATCGAAAAAGGTCGCGCCGAAGCTAAGATAGCCTTAGAAATGGCGGCACCGGAAACCGGTTATTTTATCGGCCCAGTGATTGTTACGGAAGTAGCGCCGACTGCAACTCTCGCCCAAGAAGAAATTTTTGGCCCGGTGTTGTCGGTGATTCGGGCAAAGAATTTCAATGAAGCGATTACCATTGCTAACGGTACGAATTTTGCTTTAACTGGCGGATTGTATTCTCGCACGCCTTCGCATATCGATCGCGCCCAAGCCGATTTTGAAGTCGGAAACCTGTACATCAATCGCGGAATCACCGGCGCAGTGGTATCCCGCCAACCTTTCGGAGGATTCA
>JBDTEI010000046.1:0-6580 GCA_039922675.1 Microcoleus sp. | reverse complement strand
TCTCAGAAATTACTGGCTTCACCGAAACCCAACTCACCCAATGGATACACACCATTAATCGCAAAGGCCAAACCATCATCCAAGGCCCGCCGGGAACCGGAAAAACCTTCCTCGCCCAAAAACTAGCAAAACACTTAATCGGCGGCGGTGACGGTTTCTCAGACACGATCCAATTTCATCCAGCTTATACTTATGAAGACTTTATTCAAGGCATCCGCCCCCAAAGTCAAGACGGGCAATTAACTTATCCAATAGTTCCCGGTAGATTCCTAGAATTTTGCGAAAAAGCCGAAGCCTGTGAAGACATTTGTGTTCTGATTATTGATGAAATTAACCGTGCAAATTTATCTCAAGTCTTTGGCGAGTTAATGTATCTCCTAGATGACCGACAGGACACAAAACGTTTTATTACACTAGCCAGCGGTAAACAGTTTATAATCCCTGCAAATGTCCGCATTCTCGGCACAATGAACACCGCAGACCGTTCTATTGCCTTAGTCGATAACGCCCTCCGCCGCCGCTTCGCATTCATCCCCCTTTATCCTAACTATGAACTGCTACAAAACTATCATCATAGAGAGAAAACAGGTTTTCCAGTTGATAAATTAATTGGCATTCTCAAAAATATCAATCGGACAATTAATAACAAACATTATGAACTCGGCATTTCCTTCTTTTTGACAAAAACATTAGCTGAAGATATCCAAGATATTTGGCAAATGGAAATTGAGCCATATCTCGAAGAATACTTCTTTGATAATCAGGAAAAAATGGATGAATTTCTCTGGGATAAAATCAAAGACAAATTGAGCAATTGAGAATCTAACGCTACCATTATTACCACAAACACGGCGTTATAGCATCTATGAAACGAGAATCACCCCAAATTATCGAACTCACAGAATATCAATCAAAATTATTTGACCGAGATACAATCCACGAATCAGTAGGAGAGAAAATATACCAGAATTATGCCAAGGAAATAGATATAGAATTTCCCAACCCTAAAACTAAATATAAATGGCAATTAAAATCTCAAGGCATAGTTGGCAATATTCCAATCACTCCACAATTTCACATTGTTATCAGCCCAAAAGTTCCGATCGCAAATTTATTCGGAATGCTTGACTATGCCTACGAACTTAAGATAAATTTTCCTAAAGGACAGATTGAATGCGAATCTTTGGAACAAGTCTATGAACGATTAGCTAACATCCTTGCTAAGAAAATTCTCGAACGCTGTCGCAAAGGATTATATCGCGATTACTTACCCAAAATAGAAAAACTTTCCTATATTCGTGGTCGCATTGATGTCCGGGAAGCTGTGCAAAAACCTTGGGAAGTTAAACTAAAATGTCACTATAACGAACAAACAGGCGATATTGAAGACAATCAAATTCTGGCTTGGACACTCTTCATTATTGGCCGCAGCGGTTTGTGCCGCGAATCTGTCTCATCGACGGTGCGAAAAGCTTTTCACGCACTCCAAGGATTTGTTACCCTAACATCTTTTAAACCAGATGCTTGTATTGATAGAAATTATCACCGTTTGAATCAAGATTATCAAATATTACACGCTCTCTGTCGCTTCTTTCTCGAAAATACTGGGCCAAGTCACGAAAAGGGCGATCGCGAAATGCTCCCTTTTCTCATCAATATGGCTAGTTTATATGAACAATTTGTCGCTGAATGGCTCAAGGCAAATACACCAAAAGGCTTTTTAGTCAAGAAACAATACACGGTAACACATGACCAACATTATTGCGATCGCATTGACTTACTCCTGTGTGATATTGAAACAGGAAAAGTTCAATACGTCCTCGATACCAAATACAAAGCTCCCGATTTAGTAGCCAGTAGTGACCGTCATCAAATAGTTGCCTACGCAACAGCAGTAAACTGTAAAAATGCAATTCTCATCTACCCGCAAGACCTCAAACAGCCATTAGACAGGAAATTTGGCGATATCCGAGTTCGTAGTCTAAAATTTTCCCTAGATGACAATCTCAATGAAGCCGGAAAAACATTCTTAACCTCTCTACTTCCAAACACCCTCTCCTAACTCTTCTCTGCGCCCTCTGCGCCCTCTGCGGTTCATTTCTCCCCAAAAAAAAAGAGGCGCACTCGCGCCTCTCAAATCTTTCATGTCTGCGTTCTAAACACTAACAGCCACTTTCGATTCCTTCGCAGTCAACTTCTCGTAAGTCGCCCGCATCTTCAATCCCACCAATACTTGGAACAAACCAGTGCCATTGTTAGAACCGGGATATTCGCGGTGTTGGAGTAACAGGTGAGTCAACTCGCCTTCGTATTTCGCAGAAGTCTTGCTCAAATGGCTTTCGAGGTAAATCACTTCTTCGAGATTCTCGAACTGACCGTCTACTTCCAAAATCGAGACTTCGTGACCGTAGAAAGCGTCTGGGCCGTAGTACATCTTAATTCCGGGATAGGAACAAGTCAGTTTGCGGCCGCAAGGAACCCAGTTAATTGTCGAACCTTCGTCAAACAAATACGCAGGTTCAAAATTGGCGATGCCTTCGCGCTGGATCATTTGGACGCGCAGAACCTTCCGTTCTTTGTCATCTTTGATCAAGTTGGTCGGCAATACTTGAATTACCACATCAGCATATTGCTTTTGTGGGTCGATGTAAGCTGTGAAATCTGGTTTGCGAGCATTGATCGCAAACAGCACGTCTTCGTAACGGTGGCCCCGTTCCGCCATGTCGCGCTGGATTTTCCAAGCAATTTTTACTTCGTCGCTGATGTCGAGATAGACGCTGAAGTCGAGGAGATTTCGCACTCGCTCGTCATAAAGGGGGTGCAAGCCCTCAATCACAATCACGTGATTCGGCTCTACCCGCTCAGGAGGATCGAGCAGACCGGTTTCGTGGTTGTAAATCGGCTTGTCTATTCCCCGACCTTCTTTGAGCGCCTTCATTTGCTCGGCCATCAGGTCAAAATTGTTCGCTCTGGGGTCAAGGGCGGTAATCCCTGTTTCCTTGCGTTGCTTGCGATCGAGACAATGATAGTCGTCGAGGCAGATTACAGTCACGAAATCTTCCCCGAACAAATCTGTCAATCGGCGCAAAAAAGTAGATTTTCCGCAGCCGGAGTCTCCAGCAACGCCAATTAAAACCACGCGATCCGGCTTACTGGTCATAGTTTTCCTCTAACAAAATCACTGTTTACTAACTCAAGTCTAGATTCCACAAAATTTCAGCCCGCAGGTAGCGCGCCAGCTTTGTCCGGCTTTGCTACCCCGATAGGATCGAGCTCTCACGAGCATACAGCAGTCAGTTGACTGCCTGCCAGAGAAGGCCGAATCTTCAAGGCAATTGACATACTCCCCAGCCTCAAGGCATGGGGATTGTGGATTCAAACAGCAAACGCAAGCACAGCTTGTCTGATATTGCCTAGCCCGGAGGTTGATGCCCCAACCTATTTGAGATTTTTTGGACTATGGAGTTGAGACCGGATTTTTACATCTCGCGAATCAACAATATATAGTTCAATCATGAAAGCCGTCCTATAAGGACGGGGCTTTAGACCCAATTTTTGGGTAATTAATGCTAACTTTGGTGATTAATCTTACCAGAATGCGTCCGCCCCCTACAAGCTCAAAGTCATTTGGTCAAATCCTGCTTAAAGCTGTACTGCATTTAAATTGTATATTTCAATGCCCTATCAAAACGAGCAAGAATCCTCTTCACCCTCTGGGTTTCTCCCCGAATCCCTTTCTCTCCCCCTCTCCCCATCTCCAAATCAGCAGGACTTATCGGGGCAGATCCCCCGATCGAGTAAAATATTGGCAGTACGCAGACAACAATAGCTATAGGTCAACACCTGAACACATCCGGGCGAGGCCAAGCGCGGCGTTCGGCTAATGGGGAATTAGAGGCGGAGCGATCTCAACTTGACACTCCCGCCTGCGCGGCGAGGCCCAAATATTCGCGCGGGCAATTAGTCCAGGTGGCCTTAAGAAAAAAGTAAATTGAGTCTAACGTCACATTCTCTTTCTTTATAACTCTGTATCGTGAAGGACAAGCAACAAATGTACAGCCCAAGCATATCTGGTGTAGCGGCCAACTCAGAATCAGGCAGCCGCATCTTTGTTTACGAAGTGGAGGGTATGCGTCAGAGCAAAGCAACTGACCAAACAAGTCACCAGATTCGCAGTAGCGGCAGCGTGTTTATCTCCGTGCCCTACAATCGCATGAATCAGGAAATGCGGAGGATTGTTCGCATGGGTGGCAAAATCGTCAGCATCCGCCCCTCAAACGGCGCTCCCGAAACTACTAATGGCAAAGTCGCACCAGAAGCAGGGCTACAGAGTCAGAAATCTGGAGAAAAAACTAAGCCCATGACTCAAGCAAAGGAAAAAGTTCAGGTTCCTATTAACCTCTACAAGCCGGTCAATCCCTATATTGGTAAGTGCATTTCTACAGAAGAAATGGTCAGAGAAGGCGGCGAAGGTACAGTCCGCCACGTCACCTTTGACATTTCCGGAGGCAATTTGCGCTATCTCGAAGGTCAAAGTATCGGGATTATTCCCGATGGGACGGATAAAAACGGCAAACCTCACAAAATTCGACTTTACTCGATCGCCTCCACCCGTCACGGCGACCACCTCGACGACAAAACAGTCTCCCTGTGCGTCCGCCGACTGGAGTACAATGACCCGAAAAATGGCGAAAGAGTGTTCGGAGTTTGTTCAACTTTTCTCACCGGTTTGGAACCGGTGGCTGATGTCAAAATCACTGGCCCGGTAGGCAAAGAAATGTTGTTGCCCGATGACGAAGATGCCACCGTGATTATGATGGCTACTGGTACGGGTATTGCTCCTTTCCGAGCTTATTTGTGGCGGATGTTTAAAGAAAACAATCCCGATTACAAGTTCAAAGGTTTAGCTTGGCTGTTCTTTGGAGTTGCTTACACTCCCAACATTCTTTATAAGGAAGAGTTGGAACAATTGCAGCGCGAGTTCCCCGATAATTTCCGCTTGACTTATGCTATCAGCCGCGAACAAAAGAGTGCAGAAGGCGGCAAGATGTACATCCAAAACCGGATTCAAGAGAACGCAGACCAACTGTGGGAATTGGTTCAAAAGCCAAAAACTCACACTTATATCTGTGGTTTGAAGGGGATGGAAGGCGGCATCGATGAGGGAATGTCTGCCGCATCTAGCAAGCACGGCGTTAAATGGTCTGACTATCAGAAACAGTTGGAGAAAGACCATCGCTGGCACGTTGAAACTTATTAATGTGTAGCTTGATTTAATCTGATTTGTAGGGTGGGCTTTTGCTCACCCTATATTTTTGGAAACAGTTTTAAGTTGTGAGTGGCTTCTTCACCCAATACGAGTGTAAAATATACAGCAAGCTCACCGCAAAAGGGAGATGACTGACATGGTTCTAATTTCTACCCAAAAACTCACCTTTGAAGAATATCTGAACTATCAGGGAGAATCAGGTGTTTGTTATGAATTATATCGGGGTAATTTGATTGAAATGCCAACACCTACAGCAATACATATCAAAATCTGTGAATTTTGGGTTTACCAGTTCCGGCGCTTCTTTGCGACACATAACCTACCTTTAGTTGCAATTGTGACTACCGCAGTCCGAACTGAGGAAAACTCTTCCCGCGTTCCTGATGTGGTGATTTGCACTCGGAGTCTGTGAGAACAAGTCTGCGCGCAACCTGGTTCCGCAGTGCTGGATTTTGAAGAAAAACCGCTGTTAGTAATAGAAGTTACCAGTCAAAATTGGCGGGATGACTACATCCGCAAACGGGCAGAATATAACTTAATTGATATCCCTGAATATTAGACCTCTTGCAAAAATCCGAAAATACCCTGAAACCATCTGCGTCAATCAGTGTTTATCTGCCCGATATCTGCGGTTGCTCTATGACTCGAAGATTTTTGCAAGAGATCTATTGGATTGTAGATCCAAATCAACCGAAAATATGAGTATGTAGCCGCCCGGAAAATGAAGGCAGTTATTCTCATCAGGAATTTTTGCCTGGAGATCAAGTTCATTCTGTACAGTTCGCTGAATTTATTTTATCGGTGAATGAAGTGCTAGATCCGCCGTTAGTAGAAGATTTAATTCGAGCAGAAGAAGCACAGCTACAGCAACTAGGACAGCAAAATCAGCAACTAGGACAGCAAAATCAGCAACTAGAACAGCAAAATCAGCAACTAGAACAGCAAGTTAATTCAGAAAGGCAGCGGGCCGAAATATTGGCGCAGCGGCTTCGAGAAATGGGGGGAGATGTGGATACATAACTTTGATTTGTAATATTAAGTCCGGTTAATTAGTCAAGTAGAGCTCTAACTTCTTTAAGAGGTTGGGGCTCTGGTATTTGAGTTACTTAATGACAAATTGCTTGATTAGCATACAATGATTGTAGATTAGAGTTTCAACGGGTCAAAGTCGTGGCTTTCAAAATTGGTTTGCTTGGTTTTGTTAAGTTTGCTTACAAAACTATAAATTTCAAAACTTATATGATAAGTAAATAATAAAGATATGCAAGATTCTGGATACGAGGGTCAGAAAGTAGCCTATGTCAGTAAAAA
>JBDTEI010000045.1:0-5454 GCA_039922675.1 Microcoleus sp. | reverse complement strand
CATTTTCTGCTAGCTCAACATCCGCCCCAAGCTGGCATAGATCAAAGAGCCGAGGTAAAGAGCCAAGTCCGATCCCGCCTCCGGGTGGCTGGGGCGTAAAATTTAATATTAATGATAAAACTTCACTAATTTTGCTATTAAATGTTACATTTAAATAATTTTTTGTTGGCGGCGGCCCCATGACGCTGCCCAATGACGAATCCTGAATGTCTCCGGGAGAGTAGACTGCGCAAAAGCTTAAAAGCCTACAAACTTAAAAAACAGGAAATGCCATACTTGTCTATCTTTTACAGAAAAATCATGCACAGACGAGTTTTCCAGACAGCAATTGTACTGTTGCTCCAAGTCGCCCTAGTTTTAGGCGCGTGGGCGCAGCCTGCGGCCGCCCTAACTCCAGAACAGCAGCTTTTGAGCGAAGCTTGGCGCATTGTCAACCGTTCTTATGTGGATGACAGCTTCAACTCTAAAAACTGGTGGTCGATTCGCCAAAAAGCCGTCAAGGAACCGCTCAACGACAGACAGCAGACTTACACGGCGATTCAGGGGATGCTGGCGAATCTCGACGACCCCTTCACTCGACTGCTGAAACCCGAACAGTACCGCAGTTTGCAGGTCAACACTTCGGGAGAATTGACGGGAGTCGGGCTGCAAATTGCGATCGACCCCGAGACAAATACCCTGACAGTGGTGGCTCCTTTGTCCGATTCGCCGGCGGATAAAGCCGGCATTCAACCGCTCGATCGCATCTTGAAAATTGACGGCACTCCCACGTCAGAATTGAGCCTAGACGAAGCAGCAACTCGAATGCGCGGCCGCATCGGCACTCCTGTTACTTTGACCTTGGGCCGCGAAGGAAGGGACGTTCCTGAGGATGTTAAGTTAATGCGCGATCACATTGCTCTCAATCCGGTTTATGCCGAATTGCAGTCGGGGCCAGACAATTTACCGCTGGGCTACATTCGCTTGAGTCAATTCAGCGCTAACGCCACTGAAGAAGTCGCCCACGCGATCGATCGTTTGGAAAAACAAGGCGCCACCTCCTACATTCTCGATTTGCGGAACAACCCCGGCGGGCTGTTGCAAGCAGGAATTGAAATTGCGCGCCTGTGGCTCGATTCTGGGACGATCGTCTACACGGTCAACAGACAAGGCATTCTTGGCAGTTTTGAAGCTTCTGGACAGGCTTTAACTACCGATCCGCTGATTGTTCTGGTGAACAAGGGAACGGCCAGTGCTAGCGAAATTTTGGCTGGTGCGCTGCAAGATAACGGCAGAGCTCAACTGGTGGGGGAAAAGACTTTCGGCAAGGGGCTGATTCAGTCGCTGTTTGATTTGTCTGACGGTTCCGGGTTGGCGGTGACTGTTGCTAAGTACGAGACGCCTAACCACACGGATATTAACAAATTGGGGATTGCGCCCGATCGGGTAGTGCCACTAGAACCGATTACGCGCGATCGAATTGGCACCGAAGCAGACTTGCAATATCAAGCTGCACTGCAACTGCTGAAAGAAAAAACCGTGATGGTGAAGACGGCGGTTGAAATCGCACCTACACCAACAATGTCCGCCTCTGCGGACGGAAGATAATAAGGTAATTTCAACCACCCGTTCTTCAACCCGCAGGCGAGTGGGTTTGTTTCCATAGGCGCGAATTCCATTCGCCCGCTCTTCTATCTCACGATTAAGGTTGCGAGGTGGATTCCTCGGAATCGGGTGCTTCGGGTTCCTGCAAAATCACCGGACGCTGCTGCGGATCAACTCGATTGCTTTGCTCTTGCATCACAGTTTTAGCCAGACTGGGGTCAAAGTAGCGATTAAAGTCCGATCGCGACTTATCTACTCGCCCTTGGGTAAGATTGACTTCAGCTTGGATTTCGTGCAACTTTTCTTGCACAGCCCGATAGTGAGGCCAAAGCTGAATCAAAGCAGAAGTCGCACACACGGAAAGAACCAGGTTGACTGCTAACTTGACTCCTGTTTCGGCGGCGAGCGTTTGGTGAGGGTAGGAACGCTGGCGGCTGCTGCTGTTGCTGCGACGAGGAGTAGCCCGAGGGGGGGTTTTTACAGGACGCAGTGGGGTAACGGTAGGTTGAATCGCTTGCATAATTTTTTTTTCAAATACCTGAGACTGACGTTTTAGAGCATAAAACAGAAAATTCTGAGCTTAACGCACACCCGCCCCGGTTCGTCAGGGTGCGACAGCCAAAATTTTTCAGACTGAGTGACGCCTGAGGACGGAATTTCCCAATAAAAATGCCTGCCCTTGCAGTCTCATCTTGCTGACCACAAACAATCTACTCCACGGTGGCAGCAATTGTCTGTAATTTCGAGATTAAACTACTCGGACAGGCGACGGTGCGGTTAGCTACAGGTGTCTCGAAACTACTTGTACAGTTCTGTTGACAGCCGGAAAGCCAAGATTCCGGGAATCAAAGCAATTACGAGCGCTACGTAGACTTGGGTATCGGTTAAAGACATATTGAGAAAACTCCTTTTCGCGGGCACGAGCTTTCACCAATTTGAGACAAATTGGCGCTTTTGGGAATGATTTGTTACAACTTGCAATATATTTGGTGCGTCGGGGAGTGGGGGAGTGGGAGAGTGGGAGAGTGCGGGAGTGCAGGAGTGGGAGAGTGGGAAAAGTCTTCACGCTTGACTTCTAGGCTCAACATCGATCGCTTAAATCCGTAAAATCCGTTAGATCATGCGTTGTCGAACTTGCTTAGTGCGATCGCCCGCGACAAAATTACCGCACTAGGTTAAGATAAGTGAAGGTGACACTCATTTATAGACAGAGCCGGTGATTTGCGCTGAGCTCGACCCTTGCAAATCGTTAGGTGCACAAAATAGTTAATGCTAGATCAATTTCTCGATGCTTCGCCCAATTTGGGAGTTGACACCTTTTTCTTATTGTTGGTTTTGGTAGCTTTGGAGGCGGTGCTTTCGGCTGACAACGCGATCGCCCTGGCGTCTATTTCCAAAGGCTTGGAAAATGAAAAGCTACAGCAACAAGCTCTCAACCTCGGTTTAATAATTGCTTTTGTACTGCGAATCGCACTAATTTTAACAGCGACTTGGGTAATCAAATACTGGCAGTTTGAACTGCTGGGGGCGCTGTACCTGCTGTGGCTAGTTTTCCAGCACTTTGCGTCAGATGCTGACTCTGATGGAGAACATCACGGCCCTAGATTTTCGTCTCTGTGGAAAGCAATTCCAGTGATTGCTTTGACGGATTTAGCATTTTCTGTGGATAGCGTTACTACTGCGATCGCGATTTCTGACGAAACTTGGCTGGTGCTGACTGGCGCCACAATTGGAATTATTACCCTGCGATTTATGGCAGGATTGTTCATCCGCTGGCTTGATGAGTTCGTACACCTTGAAGATGCTGGCTACATTACAGTCGGTTTAGTCGGAATGCGATTGCTGGTGAAAGTAATTAATGACAATTTAGTACCTCCACAGTGGCTGGTAGTTTCCTCTATCGCCTTGATGTTTGTGTGGGGATTTTCTAAGCGAACTCCCGAGGCGGTGGAGACTGTAGAATCTCTTGCAGAATCTGCGGAAGTTGCTCTCAATCTGCCTGATGCAGAAGTTGCAGTGCCGGAATCGCAAGCACAGAAGTCCGAAATTTAAGCTACTTTCATCAGGCTGCAAGTAGATTAAATCTGCTCAACTAAAAAATTTAATGCAGGTTAAGAATTCAGGACTTACGTCCACCCTAAAGACAGATAGAGTGCGTGCTTAAGTCCTGTTTAAAAAAATAAAACCTTAGCCTGTCTAAACCCACTTTCCGCAGGTCTTAACATAAATTCTGGAATTTATGGCTAAAAAATGCCTATCTTCCTTTTTATACAAGCGTTACAGCCACTGTCTAGAAATATTAACTTTTGTTGATAATTATTTTTGTACGATCGAATCTTTTTGTTTATTGAGAATAGTTCTTAAACTAAATCTCTAGAATGACGTTTTCTCGTCAAAATACTTTTAACTATGTTAAGAAGTGCGGAATGTGGGTCTAAACAACAACCTAGTTTCTTGAGATGTCTATTGTTCTATCAATTCAGATTCAGATTCCAAGTTGTAAAGCCGGCGTTGCTTAATCAGGGTATGAAATAAATAATTTTCAAATCCAGAAGCTTTGTAGACGCTGGTTTTTATGAATTGTATATTTAGCCTTTCATACCGTAAATCAGCAACGCCAAATTTGCATATTTTCCTTTATTTAATTGTGGTTGGATTCCCATTGAGTGACAAGTCGCTTTTTTGAGTGACACTCATGAGGGGTCGATCGCAAATTGCCCAAAAAGAAGGTCGTTCTGCCCCGATGTATATTAAGTTTGATAGTGTCCACCTTGACAAAGACGGCAACAAAGTTATTGCCGAAGAGTTGTTCAACCTAGTTCGCCCAGCGGAGAAAGGTCAATAAAGTTTTTCTGTAGTCCCCAGCCCTGAGCTTTTAAATTCAAGTCAGAACTACACCTTAATCCTCAAATCCTCCTGCTCGAACGTCGCAGACAATCTCTGGCTGCGAGCGAAGTTTTAGCGTCGGCGCGGACTCGGAAGCCTAGGGCTATTTGGCGGTTGCGGTTTTTCTTGCAGCTTCATTGTCAAACTAACCCGCTTTAACTTCTCATTCACCTCCAAAACCCGCACTTTCACAACTTGTCCGACTTTGACAATCTGGTTTGGATCGTCCACAAAGCGATCGGCTAATTGAGAAACATGAACCAAACCATCTTGGTGCACTCCCACATCAACAAAGGCTCCAAAGTTAGCTACATTCGTGATAATACCTTCTAATTCCATCCCAACTAATAAGTCGGAGATTTCTTTAATTCCGGCTTGGAAAGTGGCATATTTAAACTCGGCGCGCGGGTCTCTTCCGGGTTTTTCTAGTTCGGAAATAATGTCTCTGAGTGTCGGTTCTCCGACTTTCTCGGTCACATATTTCTTGATATTTACACTCTTGACTTTTTCGGAAATTTGTGTTATTTCTGTCAGCGGCAAACTTAAATCTTTGGCGATCGCCTGCACGACAGGATAACTTTCGGGATGAACTGCTGTATTGTCCAGCGGGTTTTCGCCGCCGCGAATACGGAGAAAGCCCGCTGCTTGTTCAAAAGCTTTTGGCCCTAGTTTGGGAACTTTCAACAGTTGGCGGCGATTTTTAAACGCGCCGTTTTCGTTGCGGTAATTGACAATATTTTTGGCAACTGTGGCGCTCATTCCCGATACAAATGTCAGCAGTTCTTTGGAGGCTGTGTTTAAGTCAACTCCGACATAGTTGACGCAGCTTTCGACTGTTTCGTCGAGTTTCTTTTTAAGCAGTTTTTGGAATATCAAGCCATTTTCCCCCACCAAGCGGTCGGCCAGCGCCAGCAAGCTGGTAAAATTGTCAAGCATTTGATTGAAAAATATAAAATTGAATTAATTGCGATCGGCAACGGTACA
>JBDTEI010000044.1:0-4753 GCA_039922675.1 Microcoleus sp. | reverse complement strand
GAGAGTCATTCGGTGTTGGTGATTGAACATGATATGGAGTTTGTGCGGCAAATTGCTCAAAAGGTGACGGTGCTCCATCAGGGTGCTGTTTTGTGTGAGGGAACGATGGATGAGGTGCAGAATGACGATCGGGTAATTGAGGTATATTTGGGCAAACCTGACAGTTGACAGTTGACAGTTGACAGTTGACTGTTGACAGTTGACTGTTGACAGTAGTAGCTAACAAATAACAAATAACAAATAACAGTCAACAATATGCTGCAAGTCTCTGATTTGAATGTTTACTACGGCGAAAGTCACATTTTGCGCGGTGTCGATTTAAGCGTTAATGCGGGGCAAATGGTTTGTTTGATCGGCCGCAATGGTGTTGGCAAAACTACGATGCTAAAAACTCTGATGGGGTTGCTGCAACCGCGCAGCGGCACTATTACTTTTAACGGACAATCTATTGCTTCTAAGTTGACTCACCAGCGGGCCAAATTGGGCATTGGTTACGTGCCTCAAGGGCGCGAAATTATTCCTCGCTTGACTGTCAAAGAAAATTTATTGTTAGGTTTGGAAGCGAAACCAACCCAGACCAAAAATCCTGCGGTTCCTGATGAAATTTTTGAGTTGTTTCCGGTTTTGAACACTATGCTCGATCGCATGGGGGGTGATTTGAGCGGGGGACAGCAGCAACAGTTGGCGATTGCTAGGGCTTTGATGGGTGAGCCGAAATTGCTAATTTTAGATGAACCGACGGAGGGGATTCAACCGTCTATTATTTTGGATATTGAGGCTGCGGTGCGTCGGGTGATTGCGACTAGGGGAATTTCGGTTTTGTTGGTGGAGCAGCATTTGCATTTTGTGCGGCAAGCTGATTGGTATTATGCTATGCAGAAAGGCGGGATTGTGGCTTCGGGAAGGACTAGCGATTTGAGCGATGAGGTGGTTCAGAGGTTTTTGGCTGTTTGAATCGAAGGAAGAAGGAAGAGGGAAGAAGGAAGAAGGAAGAAGGAAGAGGGAAGAAGGAAGAAGGAAGAGGGAAGAAGGAAGAGGAATGAAGGAATTGGTGTCAATTTTATATGAAACTTGACTGGTTCCAAGGCTCTGCCTGGGAATCCATATCAGCGAGGCTCTGTCTCGATTGCGAAAGAGGAAAGAGGAGGCAGAGCCTCCAGATCTTCGTTACCAGGCAGAGCATGGTAACAAGTAAATGGGATTAAATTATTTGATGCAGTTGCTTGGGAAAAAACCCGATTTCTGCCTCTAGAAAAAATTCTGTTATTGCTTTTTGCTACCGTCTGGCATTGTTGTACCTCCCATGCTGGCTCTGTCCAAACTGGCTCCATCTATATTAGCATTGCGGAGGTTGGCATTTGACAGGTTGGCATCTCTGAGGTCGGCAAATCGCAAATCTGCGCCGTCTAAATTGGTTCCTGTCAAGTTGGCTTTTCTGAGGTTGGTGTTGCTGATTCTTGCTTCGATTAATTCGACTCCGCTTAAGTTTGCGCGAGCGAGATTGGTGTTGACAAAATCTGAGAGCTCGAAGTGACTACCGCTGAGGTTGGCGTCGGATAAATCTGCTCCTGTGACGATCGCATTTTTTAAGCGAAGGTTAATTAATTTTACGGCTCGGAGGTCGCAGCGGGCGCAACTTTGAGTTAGCAGCAGTGTTTCGACGTTGGCGTTGATTTGGTCAATTTCTTGCTGGGAGAATTTTTCGGCCAATTCGGGGGAGACGTAGCCTAGTTTTTTGGGATCGTCTGCTTTTGGTTGGGGTGTTGGTGGTTGGGGTGTTGGTGGTTGAGTTGTTGGTGGTTGGAGTCTTGGTGGTTCGGGTATTTGTGGTTGGATGATTTGTGGTTGAGGTGTTTCTGGTTGGGATGTTGGTGTTTGGGCGATCGCCCTTTGTTGCAGTCCCGCCTTCGGATATTCTAGAGTTGCGGCAAAAATTAGCAGGGCGATCGAAAATATTGTGATTTTTTTCATAATTTTTTTCCAAATATACCATTCATATTGTATTGCGTGGTGCGCATTAAGCAAGAAAGGTGTACCATAAACAGCCTACATTTAAGTAAATAGATCCAAATTTAGATAAAAAACTTCGGAACCGTCGGGTGCGCGAATCAACTTTTCTATTACTAAAGGTAGTTGCTGTTTGCGGTACAATTCTGGAATTTCGCAGAAACTTTCTTCGCTAATTTCTAAAATCTTCGGCATATCAGGAATGGGAATTCCCAAGCGATCGCTTTTATTTAAGCTGCAAACAATCAAGTAGTTGCAGTCAGCAATAGTGCGACTACTGGGAAATATTTTGGATAAATTGATCAGGGTAATCAATTCTTCTTGGTGCCGCACTAAACTTTGACCGCTATCTAAAAAACCGTAGGGATTAAAGTCTTTGACAACGCGCTGCACTTTTTCTATAGGAACCGCATAATTAACGTTTCCCAGTTCAAAGGAAACAAGTTTTCTCGGAGGCGTTCTGAGAGCGCCTTGTTTATTGCTGCGAAAACGGCGATTATAATTTGCGTGAGTCATTCGATTTTAGATTTTGGATTTTAGATTTTAGATTGGGGGATTGAGGATTAGGGGATTTTAGATTTTGGATACTTCGGCTTCGCTCAGTACAAGTTTTAGATTTTAGATTGGGGATTGAAGATTAGGATCGAAAACTTAATAACTTAAGCACCTTCTACAGTCCTCTATGCTGTAAGTTGCGAGATAAAAGGAGGCAGAGCCTCCGGATCTGCATTACCAGGTAGAGCCTGGTAACGAGCAATGAATAATGACCAATGACTAATGACTACTGACTACTGATTGCTGATTTAATGTTTGATTAATTTGGGGATGGCTTCTAAAAGTTGGGCTTCGCTGTAAGGTTTGGTGAAATATTGATTTGCACCCAATTCCATTGCCATTTGCCGGTGTTTTTCGCCGCTGCGGGATGTGAGCATGGCTACAGGGATTTTAGCAAACCGCTGCGTCGATCGCATCGATCGCAATAATTCAAAGCCATCCATCCGGGGCATTTCAATATCCACAATCGCCAAACTGCAATCGAGACCATTTTGCAGCTTTTCCAGGGCATCCAAACCATCTTTAGCCTGTACTACGCGGTAGCGAGCACGAGTCAGCATCAGAGACAGCAACTGCCGAATTGTATAGGAATCGTCCACTACCAAAATCTGGGGCGACTGACTCGAAGTCGGCGCCATATGCGGCGTTGTACCGGACACAGGGGCGATCGAACTATTGGCTAAAGAAGGTTGACCCACCAAATCATCCACATCCAAAATAGTCACCACCAGCCCGTCACCCAAAATCGTACTCCCCAAAACCCCGCGAGGTTTGGAGAGAGGCGGCGGCAAAGGTTTCACCACAATTTCCTGCTGACCGATCAGCCGTTCCACCGCCACCGCCAGCATTCCTTCACTAGAAGCCAAAACCAGGACAGGAATGTGGTCTTGGGTCAAAGGGTCTGGAGAGGGGCCATCGGGCCCGAGGACGCTGTATTCGAGCAAATCTTGCAGCCGCACCAAACGAATAAATTCATCCCGCCACCACAGCATCGGCTGATTCCCTGCGGTGTGAACTTCCGAAGCTTTCACGTGCAGAATTTCCTCGACTGCATCCAGCGGTACTGCTATTTTATTGCGATCGGTCTTCACCATCAAAGCGTCAGTAATCGACAGCAACAGCGGCAGCTTGATGATAAAACTCGTACCTTTTCCCAGGCGAGAATCCACCTTCACAGTTCCCCGCACAGTCCGCAAATTCGTTCGCACCACGTCGAGTCCGACTCCGCGCCCCGAAAGGTCGCTGACCCCTTCTGCGGTGCTGAAACCAGGCCAAAACAGAAAATCGTAGAGTTCGGCAATGGAAAATTCTTGAGCTTGTTCCTCTGTCGCTAAACCCTTGTTGACAACTTTGCGGCGGATGATTTCCGGGTCAATGCCTTTGCCGTCATCGGCGACAGTAATAATAGTTTGGCCGCCTTGGTGGCGGGCTGCTATTTCAATTTGACCGCTGGCAGGTTTGCCGGTGGCTTGCCGAACTTCGGGCATTTCGATGCCGTGGTCGAAAGCGTTTCTCACTAAGTGTATTAAGGGGTCGCGCAAAGCGTCGAGCAAACTTTCGTCAATTTTGGTATCCCTTCCGACTAACAGCAGGTTGACATCTTTATCGTAAGTGAGACACATATCCCGCAACGCCCTGGGCAAGTGATCGACGGCACGACTGAAACTCACGACTCGTAACTGCATGACGCGGCTGCGCAGTTGTTCGGTAATACGGCGCAGTTGGTCGGTACTGCGCTCGAATTTCATCGCTAAGATGTCTAATTTGGTGGCGGATTGTGAAATTGCTTGGGCGGTTTCGATGACTTCAGAGGCTGTGGAGTGGAACTCTGTATAACGATCCATCTCTAAGATATCGAAGTGAGCATGGGCGATCGAGGATTTGCTATTAGCAATCAGTGGAAATTCTATTTCAGATGCTGCAAGTTTTTGTAATCCCGAATTGCCGTTTCCTCCTCTCCAATCTGCAAAACTCAGTCTGTCGTATTCTTCGCGCAACTGGCCGCCGAATTGGTTCAAATCTACGATACTGCGGCGGATGCGCTTGACTTCGCCGCGCAGTTCGGATTCTTGAAGTTCCAAATTTGTACGGTTGATGACTAATTCTCCGACGAGGTTCACCAATTCTGTTAAGCGTTCTAAGTCTACTCGGATTGTCGGTCTTTGGAGGTTGGGGAGTGGTGAATCCAGCC
>JBDTEI010000043.1:0-4896 GCA_039922675.1 Microcoleus sp. | reverse complement strand
GCACCGTCCATTGTTGCTAACTTATTTTCAACTTCGCACTCGTCACAAAATTGGTTAAAATAGATTGGATCGGCGGGAGTAAAGGTAGAATTAATTGCTTGATTTGGGTCGCCAACTCTGATAAAATTGGGAGGTGAGTTAGGATGCTCTGGATCGATCGCCAATGTTTTCAAAAGCTGAGTCTGCAAAGGTGTAGAATCCTGGGCTTCGTCCTCAAAAACGGCAAATACTTGCTTTTGCTCGATCGCCCTAGCCTTCGGATTCTCCAGCACCCGCAAAGCTGCTAAAATCATCTCATCGTAATCGATAAATTCTCGACTCCTCAACAAAGCCTGATATTTTTGATATAAACCGCCAGCCACGGCTAAAATTTCATAAGCGTCGTCTGAATCTAAAGCGCTCATTTCTAACAATTCTTGGGGAGACAAACCAGAAGATTTCGCCTCGTGAATCACAGTTTTGGCTAACTGCGGCAAAATCTCCGTCCGCAAAACCGATTGTCGCCGCAGCCTCTCCGTTTCCTCTCCATCAAATTGCTGTCCTTCTAGCAAAACTTGATATCGGCGGGGATTTTCGGCGATCCAAAGTTCTACACAAGTGCGAATTAAGCGGTGACTTTGAGTCGGAGTTACTAAGGTAGAATTTTCTAAATTTAAACCCGACAAATCGGGATGGCGCATCGCAATATTTAACGCTAAACCGTGCAAAGTGTGTACGGCAAAACCGCCTTGAGATAAAGACAATTGTTGCAGTCTTTGGCGAATTTTAGTTTTAATATTAGCAGCAGCCGATCGCGTAAATGTCACCACAATTAACTGGCGGCGGTTGTGAAGCCGATGGCGGGCGATCGCAATTGCGGACGCTGCAGCCATTCCCGTAGACTTCCCAGCCCCTGGAACGGCGGAAACCGCAAGGGGACCGCCTGTCCAATCCGCCATCTCGTGCTGGCCCGCACGCAAGCTATCACGAATTTTACCGCAAGCAGCAGCCAAAAAGACGGCGGGATCTAACTCGGAGAAATTGCTGTTGGGGCGATCGATCTCGGCAATCGATCGGCTAAAATCCGGCTCAAATTCATCAGTCATGATTACATCCGCGTTGCATCTGCGTTTATCTGCGGTTAAAAATCAACAAATCTTCAACCTCTACCGTTTCCATTTTTGTATCGGCTAAACTAACCCTATCTATCCGAGCTTAGATTAAAACCAGCATAAAATCCAATACCCAAACCTTTTTACAGGAAAAACCCTCAATGAAAACTCACGTCAAAATCAGTTTCCCGCCGCACCAGCCAAACCCAGCCAACAACAGCAAAATTCGCTTTGCAGTGGTAGCATTATTAACTTTATCCTCCGCCATTGCTTTACCAAGCTGCGGAGCCCCACCACCGGGCACTATCAGCGGTGGAGCTCCAGCCCCTGGCTCCACAAACGGCTTTGCTTCATCCAGCGCTGAAAATCAAGTTGCCGCGGCTCCCAAATCATCACCCGCCCCTGTAAGCGCACCCAGAGGCTCAGCATCAAAAGTTGCTGCTGATACCGCCAAAAAAACAGCCGCAGAAACTCCAGCAACTGCTCCCCAACTAATTAAAAAAGCCGAAATGAGTCTAGTTGTCAAATCAATTGACGCCAGCACTAAATCTGTTACTGATCTTGTCAAAAAACAGCGAGGCGATATCTTGGCTTTCCAAAACCAAAAGCCACCCGATTCTAGTGTCCGCCAAACTGCAACTCTGGAAATTCGCGTCCCTCAAGAAAAGTTAGAAACTACTTTAGATGCTTTGGCCAAACTCGGAAGTGTCGAAAATCGAGGACTCACGGCTGAGGATGTTAGCGCTCAATTAGTTGACAGCGATGCTAGACTGCGCAACCTGCGCAAATCCGAGGAAGTTGTGTTAAAAATTATGGAGCGATCCGGCTCTGTTGGGGACGTGCTCAAGGCTTCTCAAGAGTTGAGCAATATTCGGGAGTCGATCGAGCGAATTGACGCTCAGTTAAAAAGTTTGCGAAATCAAGTCGCTTATTCCACAATTAGCTTAACTTTAGAAGCCGCAGTCTCGGCTCAGCAAGATCCCGAACCTTCTCTCGGTTTGCGGGCGCAGGAAACTTGGGGAAAAGCCACTCATTCTGTGGGCGAATTGACGCTCGGCTTGTTTGGTTTGGCGATTTGGCTGTTGGCTTACAGTCCTTATTTCCTGCTAATTGGGGCTGCGGTTTACGGTTTTAATCGATTTAAGAAACAGCATTCTGTTGCGAAAATTTCAGAACTGAAACCACCTAATTAGTTGTTAGTTGTTAGTTGTTAGTTGTTAGTTGTTATTAGCTTTAGACATCTCCAATAATTATTGTCGAACCGGCCATCCTAGCCTGTTCAATTTTTTTTTTTCTGGAGATGTCTTTTCCTGTCAACTGTCAACTGTCAACTGTTAACTGTCAACTGACTAATCGTCAATTTGCCATCCATCTTTGGTATAGTCTTCATCCACAATCTTCT
This sequence comes from Microcoleus sp., assembly GCA_039922675.1. GTDB lineage: Bacteria > Cyanobacteriota > Cyanobacteriia > Cyanobacteriales > Microcoleaceae > Microcoleus. Next base: position 2,403 of record JBDTEI010000043.1, on the reverse strand, counting down.
TCGGCCGCATCACCAAAACAACTCGCCCCAAAATCGAAAACTCCGGGGATGTTTCAAACCAGTGCAATTCTAAATTTCCTCCGTTATCGGCGAGGAAATAACTGTCAGTATCCCACTGTCTTTGGGCGCGATCGGCAATAATCAAAACTTCTTCAACTTTACCTTGCAGCGGTACCGGCAGTCGATCGCTCATTTCCAAAACCGCCACCGGATCTTCTGCGTTCAAAATTACCTGCCATCCGGGAATCGCCACCCAAGCTCCTGCTCCGGCAAATTTTACCATGCGGAACGGCTCGATTTCCTCCGGCAAAGGCACTGCCAACAAATCTGACGTAGAAAGCGGCAGTTTACCTACAACCGGGACAACCCGAGGCAATTGTTCCTCAGTATCGAGCCGGTAGACGGGCAAGCGGGGCGCTTCCCGCCTCGAAACTACGGTAAAATCGACCAGCAACTGCTCGATTTGCGCCCTAGCACTTTGGCTGCTAGCTAATTTTAAACCGCGAGCAATTAAGCGCGATCGCTCTTGCAAATCGCTTTTTTGTCTCGCCAACTGCCAGCACTGGTAAGCTACAGCATCCCCTGGAGTGTCTGTGAACCCCTGCGGCAGACTCCCGAAGTGCGAAAATTCCTTCATGGCTTTGGCAACTTGACGAGCATCGTCAACATCCAAATTGTGGGCTAGGATCAAAGCTGCTGCTCCGGCTCGCTCGGTCTGAGACAAAATCCTAAATTCGTATAAAATATCACTTCCTTTGCGGAGGAAGTGCGATCGAACTTCCTCCGAAGCGCCAGCGTTGACCATGCTGGTGTAAACTTGGGCTGCAACGCTGACTTGATTTTGCTGAATTGGCTCAAAACCAGTTTGTTCAAAAATATTCTGAGCGTTGTAGCCCGCTTGCATCAGAGCCGTGCAGGCCTGTCCCCACTCTACCCAAGTGCCTTCCTTGCGGCGGAGCGATCGAATTAACTTTTCGACATCCACCACATTGGTGGAGGGTGCAGATGCAGAAGGGGAGGAATCTTGCGGTGTATCAGTCATAATTGAATCAAAAACCAGCGTTAAGCTATGTGTGATTGGATACCAGTAATGCTCGTGTCGCGGCAGAGCGATAGATTGATAGTAAGAGAGTTATGAGACTATTGTTACAGAATAGTTGCTCGCCTAAATTTATAGAGGGGAGTTTATCGTATTGTTATGGATAATGCCTTTCCAGAGCTCGATCAAATTAAAACCCAGCTCATGACCCTACACCGACCTAAAAAACCAAAAATGCTGGTAGTAGACGACGAACCAGATAATCTGGATTTACTCTACCGCACTTTCCGACGAGATTTTAACGTGCTAAAAGCTGAGAGCGGGATTCGCGCCTTGGAAGTCCTCGGCATCGAGGGCGAGGTCGCCGTCATCATTTCCGACCAGCGAATGCCAGAAATGAAGGGAACGGAGTTTCTCAGCAAAACCGTACCCCAGTTTCCGAATACGGTCAGAATTATTTTGACTGGTTTTACGGACATTGAAGACTTGGTGGATGCGATTAACTCGGGACAGGTTTACAAGTATATCACCAAGCCTTGGGACCCAAACGAATTGAAAATGGTGGTGCAAAAGGCGGCCGAGACTTATGAAGTTCTCAAGCAGCGGACTGAGGAATTGCACCGCGCCCAAAATCAAATACAACTGTTAGCAACAATCATGCAAATGGCTGTGGATTATCCGAGTTTGGCAGCAACTTTAGAGCCAATTGCTACTGCTGTAAGTGATAATTTTTTGGCGGACGCTTGCATTGTGCAACTGGTGGAAGGAACTGTTTTAATGCCAGTTCAAGGCAGTCACACCAGCGGCCAAACTGTGGAAAATTGGCTAGCAGATGACCCTCTGGTTCGAGAGGCGATCGTTTCTCAAACTATTCAGGGTGCTGTGAATATTGCCAGCGACACAGCCCTAGCGACTCTGCCACACTATCAAAAATCCGGCATTCAAGCTCACCTGAGCGTTCCGGTGATTCACAAAGGTCGATCGATCGCCCTGATGTCTATCCAGTGGAAGCAATCTTGTTCCCTGCGCCCCGACGAACTCACAACAGTTCACCTCGCCGCTCAACAAGTTGCTTTGGTATTGACGAGTTTTCAGGGTGATTAGTCATTAGTCATTAGTCATTAGTCATTAGTCATTAGTCATCCGTCGGCTCTCTGTCTTGAGTCGAAAATGATAGCAAACCCATGATTCAAGACAAAAGATAACGGATACGTAACAAATAAAAAAGCATTAATGACTGGCGACAGCATGACATGAATTGACGGATTAATTATTTTTTGCCAATCACCAATCACCAATGACTAATGATAATTACCAATAACAATTACCAATGACTAATAATTCAGAACAAATTAAAACTATAT
>JBDTEI010000042.1:0-4945 GCA_039922675.1 Microcoleus sp. | reverse complement strand
AGGGATCATGGTGTTGTCGGTTAGCGAACGCACTTTTGCACAAGAGGTATTTCAAGCCTCTACCCCCGTTTTAGTTCACTTTTGGGCACCTTGGTGCGGTTTGTGCCGCGCGATCGACCCTACGCTTAAGACTTTTGACGCACAGTGGGCAGAAAAAGTCAAGCTCCTAGGGGTGAATGCCGACCAAAGTTTGAAGTTAGCAAATACTTATCGGCTGACAAGTCTGCCAACGCTGATTTTGTTTGAGGGCGATCGAGTTCGATTTAGATTTGAACATTATCAAGGACGCGAGGAACTGCGGCGGACTCTCGATTCTTGGGTTCTCGCCACTGTGAATTCTCCCGAAACTCAACGCCTGCAAACGCAGCAAGTAGCCAACCGGTAACGGTTCAAAGGCATTCGGCTTTTAATGCTCAGGCATTCGGCTTTTATGTAGAAGGCAGAAGAAATTTCCCATTTGTCGATCGGGCATCCGATCCAAAATAAATATCGCAGTCTTGGATACACAGGACTGCGATATTTGTCTATCTATCTTTTGGCGTATATTTAAAGAAGACTGAGCGGTTGAAACCGCGTCTATACAAACACTCACGCGACGAGAGCGGGTTGAAGACCGGGCAGTTAAAATTACTTAAAACGTAATTTTATTCAGCCTGCGGAGGCGGACTTCGTTTTTGTAGACGCGGTTTCAACCGTAAGTCTTATCTGATCTTAAGAATTGCAGCGACTATTTTTGCCCAGTCGCGCAGGCGTGTGTCACAATTGTTTACAGTTTTGGCAATATCTAGTAGAAACTTTAAACTACCTATCAGTCATGGAACTGCTTTATCAATACGCTTGGCTGATTCCAGTCCTGCCACTGGCAGGCGCAATGCTAGTAGGTTTAGGCTTAATCACCTTTAACCAGGCTACCAACAAACTCCGACAAGCGAATGCGATTTTCATCGTCTCCACGCTGGCAGGGTCAATGGTAATGTCTTTCGCATTGCTGTGGAGTCAACTACAGGGCCACGCACCCTACACCCGAACTATTCAGTGGGCCTCTGCTGGGGACTTCTCGCTGAATATGGGCTATATCATCGACCCCCTCACGTCGGTAATGCTGGCGATCGTCACCACGGTCGCCTTTTTGGTGATGATTTACACCGACGGGTACATGGCACACGATGACGGGTACGTGCGCTTTTACGCCTATCTGAGCATCTTCAGCGCCTCAATGTTAGGTCTAGTCCTCAGCCCGAACATCATTCAGATTTATATTTTCTGGGAACTGGTAGGTATGTGTTCGTACCTGCTAGTCGGATTTTGGTACGATCGCAAACCCGCAGCAGACGCCTGCCAAAAAGCCTTCGTCACCAACCGCGTCGGCGACTTCGGCCTGCTGCTGGGCATCCTCGGCATTTACTGGGCCACCGGCAGCTTTGAATTTGACGTAATGGGTGAACGCCTGCACTCTTTAGTCGAATCCGGTGCTTTGAGCGCAACTCTAGCGACAATCTTCGGAGTCCTGATATTTTTGGGCCCAGCCGCCAAATCGGCTCAGTTCCCCCTCCACGTCTGGCTTCCAGACGCAATGGAAGGCCCCACACCAATTTCAGCCCTAATCCACGCCGCCACAATGGTAGCCGCCGGCGTCTTCCTGATCGCTCGGATGTACCCAGTGTTTGAAGGCTTGCCAGTCGTCATGAATTTGATCGCCTGCACCGGCTGTTTTACAGCATTCATGGGTGCTTCGATCGCAATTACCCAAAATGACATCAAAAAAGGCTTAGCCTACTCCACCATCTCCCAATTGGGCTACATGGTGATGGCAATGGGAGTCGGCGCATACAGTGCCGGACTTTTCCACTTAATGACCCACGCTTACTTCAAAGCAATGCTGTTCCTGTGCTCAGGTTCAGTCATTCACGGCATGGAAGATGTCGTCGGGCACAACCCGGCTGTGGCTCAAGACATGAGAGTCATGGGGGGCTTGCGGAAATATATGCCGATTACCGCTACTTGCTTTTTAATCGGCAATTTAGCAATCTGCGGCATTCCGCCCTTTGCTGGTTTCTGGTCAAAAGACGAAATCCTCGCCCAAGCTTTTCACGCTAATCCCGCTCTGTGGGCTGTGAGCTGGGTAACTGCGGGGATGACCGCGTTTTATATGTTTCGGATGTATTTCAGCACCTTTGAGGGCGAATTCCGAGGCAATGACAACGCCATCAAGCAACAACTTCTACAACCGGGTGTTGTTTTCGGCCCCGGAGCAATGAACATTAAGGAATTGGCAGCAACTGGCGAAAGTCACGACGCACACGACCATTTCCCTCACGAATCTCCTCTGACAATGGCTCTGCCGTTAGTGTTGTTGGCAGTACCTTCTGTGTTTATCGGTTTTGTCAATACGCCGTTTGCGAATTATTTCGAGCAGTTTGTACGCGCGCCAGGGGAATCTCTGGAAGAAGTTTTGGCACACGCCGCTGAGTTTGATTTGACAGAATTTCTGATCATGGGCGGTAGTTCTGTAGGTATTGCTTTGCTGGGCATTACTTTGGCTTCTCTGATGTATTTGAGCCGGAAAATCGACCCAAGTGCGATCGCCCAAAAAATCAAACCGCTCTACGAGTTCTCCCTCAACAAGTGGTATCTCGACGATATCAACGAAGTTCTCTTCGTCAAAGGCAGCCGCCGTTTAGCGCGGCAAGTCATGGAAGTGGATTTGCGAGTTGTCGATGGTATCGTCAACTTGACAGGGTTTCTGACTCTGGTTACGGGCGAAGGTTTGAAATACTTTGAAAGCGGCCGCGCTCAATTTTATGCCCTGATTGTGTTTGTCGCAGTTCTGGGTTTTGCGATCGTTTCTGGAGTCAGTTAAATCTGTCGAGAAACAGCACAGTAGTCACTTCGCTCCGGGTAGGGAAACGGCACTGCCGCGTCCCGCTTAACCAATTTAACCAGTTTTCCTGGTTTTCCTGGTTCCCAGGCTCAGCCTGGGAACCGATATCCCGAGGCTGTGCCTCGCTCTTGAAAAGGAGGCTGAGCCTCCGGATCTGCGTTACCAGGCTCAGCCTGGTAACAAGTAAAATCTTTCTTCCTGATGACTGATGACTGATGACTAATTAATGATGACTTTTTAGATATTTGACAATTAGCCAATAGAAATAGATTTTGCATTAAACTCAATTTTGGCGATCGTACAAATTGTCGCAAATATAGCAAAAACAAATGTTTCGTATAAAGAAAGTATAAAATTTATAGCAAAACGGTTAAAATATGTTTAAACCTAATAGTTGATGGCTAATTTTAAAACGCAATGGATACAGCTAATTTCCCCTGGTTAACAACAACAATTCTGTTTCCCATTGCTGCGTCCTTGCTGATTCCTTTGATTCCCGACAAGGATGGCAAGACGGTGCGCTGGTATGCACTAATTGTAGGTTTGATCGATTTTGCTCTGCTTGTGTACGCTTTTTGCACTCATTACGACTTCAGCAATCCAGATTTGCAACTGGTAGAAAGCTATACTTGGGTACAGCAACTCGATTTAAATTGGTCGGTGGGTGCTGACGGTTTGTCGATGCCGCTGATTTTGCTGACTGGTTTTATTACTACGCTGGCTACTTTAGCAGCTTGGCCTGTCACATTTAAACCGAAGCTTTTTTACTTTTTGATGCTGATCATGTACGGCGGACAAATCGCAGTTTTTGCCGTACAGGATATGTTACTGTTTTTCCTAGTTTGGGAACTGGAATTAGTCCCCATTTACCTAATTTTGTCCATCTGGGGCGGCAAGAAGCGCCTCTATGCAGCAACTAAGTTTATCCTGTACACCGCAGGCGGTTCGCTGTTTATTTTGCTGGGCGCGCTGACGATGGCGTTTTATGGCGATACGGTGACTTTCGATATGCGGGCGATCGCGCTTAAAGACTTCGCCCCAAATGTAGAATTGCTCCTGTACACAGGTTTCTTAATAGCCTACGGCGTCAAACTGCCAATTTTTCCCCTGCACACTTGGCTCCCTGACGCCCACGGCGAAGCCACCGCACCAGCCCATATGTTGCTAGCAGGAATTCTGCTAAAAATGGGTGGCTACGCCTTGCTGCGGATGAATGCGGGAATGCTCCCCGATGCTCACGCTACTTTCGCACCGCTGTTAGTAATTTTGGGTGTGGTAAACATTGTTTACGCAGCCTTAACTTCTTTTGCTCAGCGCAATTTGAAGCGGAAAATTGCATATTCTTCGATTTCGCACATGGGATTTGTGCTGATTGGGATAGCTTCGTTTACCGATTTGGGAACTAGCGGCGCAATGCTGCAAATGATTTCCCACGGTTTGATCGGGGCGAGTTTGTTCTTCATGGTAGGATGCACTTACGATCGCACTCACACCCTCATGCTCGACGAAATGGGCGGTGTCGGTAAAAAAATGCGTAAAGTTTTTGCCATGTGGACTGCTTGCTCTATGGCTTCTTTGGCTTTGCCGGGAATGAGCGGTTTTGTAGCAGAATTAATGATATTTGTGGGCTTTGCAACCAGCGATGCTTACAATCCGGTGTTTAAGGTTTGTGTAATATTTCTAGCGGCTGTCGGCGTAATTTTGACTCCGATTTACCTGCTGTCAATGCTGCGGGAAATCTTCTACGGCCCGGAAAATAAGGAATTGTCGGAACATGAAGAGTTGGTGGATGCGGAACCGCGAGAAGTGTTTATTATTGCGGCTCTGTTAGTGCCGATTATTGGCATTGGTTTGTATCCGAAGATGCTGACTCAGGTTTACGATGCGACTACTACACAGTTGACTGCCAAGTTGCGGGCTTCTGTACCGTCTCTGGTGGCAAAAGCTGCTGATCAAACAGTGGCTCTGCGCGCTCCGGCGATCGAGCCGAGTAAGTTGTAATTTAAACTGGATTTAGGAAGAAAACCCCCAAACAAGTTTAAAACTCTGGCTTGGGGGTTTTTA
>JBDTEI010000041.1:0-4827 GCA_039922675.1 Microcoleus sp. | reverse complement strand
CTTCCCCAATATCTAACCGAATTTCCCTTTGTCCTTCAATAGCCACTTGCAGCGTCAACTCTTCAGAACTTTGACAAGGATACTTAATTTCCTTGCTAAAAATCGGCGAATAAGCATAAGCCTTAGCGTAAGGTTCCCAAAGGCGAATTGCATAGCTGTGCCGCAAATAATCGTCAACACTCGCCAATTGTGTTAAAGCTAAAGCACCGTGCGCCACAGCTTCAAAAGGCTTATCTATTTTAACTTTTTGCCGCCCAAAATATGAAATAACTAAATTAGACACAGCCGGAATTAGCGAGGTTCCTCCTACCAGTAAAACTTGCTCTATATCTGCTTTGCCGATACCTTTTGCGAGCGCAATGCTCAACACTTCATCTAAACATTCCCGCAACTGTTCCAATAACTGCCGATATTCCAAAATTTCTTCAAGTTTGTCTCGGTTTAGCTGCAAATCATAAGACATAAAATTTTCATCGTCAAACCAACTTTCCTTCGCGTCATTAACTTGAGAAAGTTGAATTTTTAACTTTTCCGCTATTTCTAATAAATTTTGCCAGCCCACCCCGCCGACTTCGGCGCGCGACGAACCTATTTCCCGCAAATAATCTTCAACAATCCAGATATCAATATCTTCGCCACCGATGTAAGCATCAGATTTTGCCAACACTTCGGCGCGCATTAAATTTGGATTGTGAGATGGGCTATTTTTTACTGCGGAATGAGGCGCAGTGCGCACCAAACTTAAATCTAAAGTTCCGCCGCCAAAATCGACTACTAAAACTAAAGAACCGGGTCGTTTAACTGCATATCCCAGGGCGGCGGCTGTGGATTCATCGATTAGCTGAACTTCCTCAACTCCTAAATTTTCTGCCAAGTCGCGAAACCAATCTAGATAGCGCTCAAATGCCCCGACTGGTACTGTAAAAATTAGTTTGTTTGGTTGGATATTTTGGTGATATAATTGTTTCCAGATTGTTCTGATAAACTGTCCTGCTACTAATTCACTCGTGTAATTTTCGCCGTCGAGATTGCGGGCTGGAGGCTGAAAGTCTGCGGCTAAGTCGCGTTTAAAAGCTTTGAAAAAACGGTCGGGCTGGGATTGTCCCAGACGCTGGGAGCGCACTTTTTCTCCCAATACGAGCTCTCCGGTATTTTTCACAAAAACTAAAGTCGGAACTACAGGTATTTCTCGGACATCTTCGCTCGAATGCTTTGTTTTGAAAATGCGAGACATTTCGCCTAATCTCAAAGTTTCCGGTGTTTGCGTGTCCGGGTTGAGAATGCAAACAATCGTGTTGCTAGTCCCGAAGTCAATTGCGATTGCAACCATGTGAATTTTAGATTTTAAATTTAAGTTTGTATAGCCGCTGGCAGGGTACGGCTAACTTTAGCAGGAGCAAGAATTCGTTCTCCATCCCGATAGCCGACAAACCGAATGTAAACTAATTCTCCTTCTGTTATATCTTTAACATCTGGCTGGTGCAACTGCGGATTGTAAGTCACTTGTTCCCAAGCTGAACCAATGGTTTCAAAATTCCAACTCGACAAGAGATTTTCTAATGGTGTAAACAAAGCCGAGAGATTTTTTGCGCGCATATTCGGCTTGGCTTCTGCCATTTTTCGGGCGGCGGGATAGGTAATTAACAAAGTTTGTAACTGTTCAAAGGTGGCGCGGCGAAAATCGGTAGTTAGTTGAGTTTTTTGCTGCTGCAATTCTTCCCGCAGCCGGAAACACTGCTGTCTCAATTCTTCGATTTCGCTGGGATTCGTGGTGATTGTAGCCGATACGGGCAGCGCGCTAAGAGTGCGATCGAATTCTGGGAAATTCAAATTCAGCACTGTTGCCAGCCGCCGCAGTTGGTCTAGCGTGAGTTTTCCCACGTCTCCCTGCCGCACTAAGCGCACCCCGAAGCGACTTAAGCCGGCTTTCTCGCCTAAGTCTTGCCAATCGACAATTTCTAGCTGGTTCATGCGTTCCCGGAGGATTGTATCGTACTTAAAGTCGATCGCATCTCCGGCCTCCGATGCAGCATAAAGGTAAACTACAATTAGAAAAATGCCCCCGACAGCTAGCGCGATACTGAAGGCAGGCACTGTGGTTGTCTCAATTGTTACGCCGAGGAAATAAAACATAGTTAATTTTTCTAAACTTGTTTTAAAGTCTGCGCTTGTTCGGCGGTTAAATTTTCTTCGCCTTGATAGTATTCTGGTAGCAACTCTTGAGATTCTACTTTACCGAGGGCTTTTTCAATTCCGGCGGTGGTTTCGGTGCAACTTGAACCGGTGGCGTTGAGGACGGTTTCGGTGATTTTGCCGTCTTTGCCAATGCGGTATTCTATTTGGCGGTACTCTGCCATAGTTCTCTTGGTTTAATATTTGAATTTTGACTGTTGAGTTATATTATAGATGCTGTTTACCAATTATTCCAATGAATTTTTGTAGCGACAATGCAACCGGGGTTTCGCCGGAAATTATGACCGCGATTGCAGCGGCTAATTGCGGTGCCGTGATGTCTTACGGAGACGATGAATATACGAAGCGTTTGCAAGTTAAATTTTCCGATTTGTTCGAGACATCGGTGACGGTTTTTCCTGTAGCAACCGGTTCCGCTGCTAATGCTCTCGCCCTGGCGGTGATGACTCCTCCTTACGGCGCTGTTTACTGTCACGCCCAATCTCATATTAATCTGGATGAATGCGGTGCGCCGGAGTTTTTTACGGGGGGTGCAAAGTTAGTGAGTGTAACAGGAAATGATGCTAAGATCAAGGCAGAGACTTTAGGTGAAATAGTCGATCGCGCTGGTGCAGGTGTAGTCCACCACGTACAGCCCGCAGCCGTCAGTATCACTCAAGCCACAGAAGCAGGCACTGTCTACCATCCAGCGGAAATTGCCCGCATTTCCGAGATTGTTCGCAGCCACAATTTGCACCTGCACATGGATGGTGCTCGCTTTGCCAACGCTGTTGCCAGTTTGGGCTGTTCTCCTGCGGATATTACTTGGCGCGCCGGCGTGGATATCCTATCATTTGGAGCGACAAAAAACGGGGCAATGGCGGCAGAAGCAGTAGTATTTTTCAATCAAAAATTGGCAGAAACTTTCCCTTTTTACCGCAAGCGCAGCGGGCATCTGTTCTCGAAAATGCGATTTTTGTCGGCGCAGTTAGAAGCATACATTGCCGATAATTTGTGGCTAGAAAATGCGGCTCATGCTAATAAAATGGCTGCTAAATTAGCCGCAGATTTGGCAGGAGTTGAGAAAGTCAAGTTTTGCCATCCCGTCGAAGCCAATGAAATTTTTATGCAGCTTCCAGAATCTGTAATTACAGCGGTTTTAGCTGAGGGTTTTCTGTTTTATCGGTGGGATAAATGTACTGTCAGAATGGTAACGGCTTTTAATACTAAAGAAGAAGATGTTATTGCTTTGGTGGAAGCTATTAGACGCTATTCTTCATAAATTTTAGATTGTAATGGCTGGTTTATTGAACCTTTTCGTGATGATAAATATTTCTGTGAATCCGCTTTTACAGATTTTTATAATTCGGTAAGTGCGGGTTCGCCAATAATCTCAAACAGTACAAACAGATTAGTAGTTATATCAATTTCATAAGTAGCGCTAGATATTACCCCCCCAACCCCCCCTTAGTAAGGGGGGGCTAAGACTTCATCAATAGCACATCTTTATAAAAATGGTATTAGTAGGGTGCGTCAGCTAGAGTTTTTAAGAGATAATTGAGAGTTGAAGAACTGACGCACCTGAAAGCTAGGAGGTGCGTCAGTTACTGCAATTTCAAACAAGCCTTTCGACTTCCTACTGACGCACCCTACAACTGATATTTTTAACTACGGTTTGATGGGAAAACTTTAGATTTAAATTTATCGTTTCGTGAGGGCAAATTTTTGAAATTGTTGGTAATAGTTAGAGATGGTTTGTGAACCATTCCTACAGTTTAATCGATTTAGGAATAGGTTCTGCAACTGCGACTAATTCTGGTTCCTCTACTTCGATGTGTGCTTCTAAAAGCGCCAGATTTCTCATGTTAGATTTATAAAAAGCATCGAAGATATCTCCAACTAAAGGTACTGAACCCACGACGGCCTCTAAACCGATGTTATAAATCATTTTTCCGAGGGTTTTGGGGGGGATGTTGAATTGAGTGGCTAAGTAAATTAAGTATGCGGAAAACGCGGTATCTACGAGATCCCCAGCACCCGGAACTAAACCGATAAGGGGGTCTAAACCAATGCGAAATTTAGTGCCGGGGATGCCAATGGCGGTATCCATCAGCCGGCTGAGTTTGCGAATGCGGTTGAGGGTGGCGAGACGCTCTATTTTGTTCATATTATTATTTTCAGGCTAACTACAAAAAGCGACATCAGTCGGAAGATGGAAAAAAGCATTATTCTGACAGAACAGACTAAGCCAGCAGGATTCATATTAGGATAGCAATGGCTACAATCAAACAGGTTTGATCGTTCGGAATGCGAGTCCTTTTCAAACCTAGAGGACTCAAGTCCTCACTACAAACTTGATAAGGGTTATTTTATCAGATATGATATATTTGGCGGTATGAAATTGGGAAGTCAGCAGACACGATCGCACTTAACTATAGTTAATATGCTTAGTTCCCCATTCGTGCATAGTATTAATAATCGGTTTGAGGCTTTCGCCCAAAGGTGTAAGCGAATATTCAACTTTCGGGGGAACTTGCAGGTAAATTTCCCGGTGCACAATCCCGTCTGACTCCATCTCCCGCAATTGCTGCGTCAGCATTTTCTGCGTAATGCCGTTGACAGCCCGTTGCAGCTCGTTAAAACGCTTCACTCCTT
>JBDTEI010000040.1:0-5861 GCA_039922675.1 Microcoleus sp. | reverse complement strand
CCTGTGCTTGCTTGGAAAGGTCATCGTAAATGACCAAAGTGTGCTTGCCTTTGTACATGAAATACTCGGCTAAGCTAGCACCCGTGTAAGGTGCCAAATATTGCAAGGTGGCGGGGTCGCTAGCGTTCGCTGCTACGACGATTGTGTAGTCCATCGCGCCCTTTTCTTGCAGGACGTTGACGATGTTAGCTACTGTGGAGGCTTTTTGACCGATCGCCACATACACACAAATTACATCTTCCGATTTTTGGTTGATGATTGTGTCGATCGCGATCGCAGTTTTACCTGTTTGACGGTCTCCAATAATCAGTTCCCGCTGTCCTCTTCCCACAGGAATCATCGCATCAATAGCGGTAATCCCTGTTTGCATCGGTTCGTAAACAGAACGGCGAGAAACGATACCAGGTGCCGGAGATTCAATCAAGCGAGTTTCAGTAGTTTTAATTTCGCCTTTACCGTCAATCGGACGCGCCAAAGCATCAACTACCCGTCCCAACATTGCTTCACCAACGGGGACTTCAGCAATTCTGCCAGTAGCAGTAACTGCCGAACCTTCTTGAATGCCGAGGCCTTGGCCCATCAACACTGCACCGACGTTATCTTGTTCGAGGTTCAGTGCGATGCCCACGGTGCCGTCGGCAAATTCTAGCAATTCGCCGGACATAGCTTTATCCAAGCCATAAATCCGGGCAATGCCGTCGCCTACTTGCAAAACAGTACCGACGTTAGAGACTTTTACATCTTGGTCGTACTGTTCAATTTGCTGGCGAATAATGCTGCTAATTTCGTCAGGTCTGATTGCTGCCATGTTAATTATTATGTGTCAGTTGTCAGTTGTCAGTCAGTCGATTTTAGATTTTAGATTTGCTCATCAGATGAATCAGGGAGCAGGAACTTCGATCTAAAATGTTTTATCTTTTCACGACTTGAGTCAGAGGCTGCCATTTTTTGGATGGTCAATTTTGGCCGAAAGAATTGGGATTTAGCAATAAGCATTTGGGACTAACAACTAGAAAACAGAAATTTACTTATTTCTGTTTCCTCTTTGATTCTTCCTTCTTCCTTCTTCCTTCTTCCTTCTTCCTTCTTAAAATTAAGAATTCAAGCGAATTCCCAGACGGCGTAATTGTCCCCGCAGGCTGGCATCAATTACTTGAGAGCCTACTTTGATTACCACACCGCCGATTAAATCTGCGTCTATTTTGGTTTCAATTTCTACGTTTCTAGCGCTGGTCATCGCCTGCACCTTCTCGCGAACAGTCTGCTGTTGAGCATCTGAAAGCGGGACTGCCGATGTAACTTCAGCCAATACTGTTTGGTTGAGTTCTCGGAGCTTTGCCAAGTATTGTTGACCAATTCCTTCTAAAAAAAGAATTCTTCCTTTGTCTACTAAAAGCTTCAGAAAGTTGTGCATCAAGGGGTTCATTTCTTCACCCGCTATTTGCTTAATTACGGCTTTTTTAGCATCAGCTTTAATCAGCGGATTTGCTAAAAATTGACGCAAATCTTCCGAACCTTCTAGCAGGCTAAGCAAAGAACGAATATCTTCGCCGAACTTTTCTGAGAGATTGCTGGACTGAGCCAGTGACATCAAAGCAGATGAGTAAGGCTGTAAGACTGCTGTGTTGACTATACTCATGTTTTAGCCTCCCAGTAACGCAATGCTGCGATCGATTAAGTGGTTTTGGGCGATGTCGTCCAAGCTAGTTTTTAACTGGCTTTCCACCTTTGCTAATGCCAGAGATACAACCGCCGATCGCAGTTGGGCGATCGCTCTTTCCCGCTCCGCTTCCAACTCTTGACCTGCTGTTGCTTTCATGCGTTCAACATCCTGCGCCGCTTGAGCTAGAATTGCTTCTTTGGCTCCGATCGCATTTGCTTCAGCAGCGGATCGAATCCGTTCCGCTTCTGCTTGAGCTTGAGTTAATTTTTGCTGTTGCTCTGCTAGAGCTGCTGCTGCATCTTTTTGGCGACTTTCTGCTTCTTTAATCGCCTCTTCGATGCCGGAGCGTCTTTCGCTGAGGATATTTCCTAAAAAGCCGCGCCCGAAGTAAAACAGCAATCCAATAACAATGATCAGGTTAATCAGGTTGGTTTCTAAAATATCGAAATTTAAACCGAAACCACCTTCCCCGCTAGCTTCTGTGGCTAGCAATAAAACAGTCCCCATGATTCTCTTCCATAATTGCGCGTGCAGGTTGGATGAACCGATTTTAGATTTTAGATTTTAAAATTCACCCAAAATCTAAAACTGTTCGATCGAGCTATTTGACCAATGCTGTGCCTAATAGCTTTTCAAGAATTTGTCGGCTCAGGACATCTACTTCTTGTTCTAGCGAGCGCATTGCCTCTTGTTTTTGCTGCTCTATCTCTTGGCCTGCCTTTTCTCGCGCCACTTGAGCTTCTTTTTGAGCCTCAGCTACTTTTGCCGACGCGATTTTTTTGGCATCCGCTTGAGCCGTAGCAATTACTGCTTGAGACTGTTTGCGAGTTTCTCCCAGTTTTTGTTCGTAGTCCTGCGCTAAGTTCTGGGCTTTCACCAACCGTTCCTGAGCTGACAGTTGAGTGGTACGAATGTATTCGTCCCGATCATCCAGCATCTTAGTCATGGGCTTATAGAAAACCGCATTCAGGACTACTGTCAAAACTAGGAACTGCAACGCCATCAAGGGCAAAGTTGCGTCAAAATCAAACACTTTTAGTTCCTCCTTGTTTTTGGGGCGGAAAGACATCCGCCCCCTTTTTGCAGTCCTTCAATATTAAGCGAAGGGATTAGCAAACAGCAGCACCAATGCAATAACCAGACCGTAGATGGTCAAGGATTCCATGAATGCTAAGCTGAGCAGGAGAGTGCCGCGAATTTTGCCTTCTGCTTCCGGTTGACGGGCAATACCTTCTACTGCTTGACCGGCGGCATTACCTTGACCGATACCAGGTCCAATCGCACCTAAACCAATAGCTAGACCGGCGGCGATAACAGAAGCAGCAGCAATTGTCGGATTCATGATAATTTTCCTTAATCTTTGTGTACAGAGTGCAAGACAGATATTGGGTAATTAGTCATTAGTCCTGCCGTCATTAGTCATTAGACTGCCGACTGCGGACTATTCGCGATTAGCCTTTACCCAATTTTAGAGAGTTAATCGTGGTGTTCGTCGCCGTGTCCTTCCAATGCTTCGTGAATGTAAGCTCCTGCCAAGGTGGCAAATACCAAAGCTTGAATCGCACTGGTAAAAAGACCCAACATCATTACGGGCAGAGGTATGAACAGGGGAACTAATAGCACCAGAACCGCTACCACTAATTCATCCGCTAAGATGTTACCAAATAAACGGAAGCTCAGGGAAAGTGGCTTGGTGAAATCTTCCAAAATCGCGATCGGCAACAAAATAGGGGTCGGTTCGATGTACTTACTAAAGTAACCTAAACCCCGCTTGCTGAAACCCGCATAAAAATATGCCAGAGAAGTCAGCAAAGCAAGTGCTACAGTCGTGTTTATATCATTAGTCGGAGCAGCTAGTTCGCCTTCTGGCAACCTAATTAGTTTCCAAGGAACTAAGGCACCCGACCAATTCGATACAAAAATAAACAGGAACAAAGTGCCAATAAATGGCAGCCAGGGACGGTACTCTTTCTCGCCGAGTTGATTTCTGGCCAAGTCTCGAATGAATTCTAAGGCGTACTCCATGAAGTTTTGCATTCCGCGCGGAATTCTCTGCATATTGCGAGTTCCCGCAAAGGAAGCTATCAGGAGCAGAGCAATCACAATCCAGGAGGTAATGAATACCTGCCCGTGAACTTTGAGACTGCCTATGTGCCAGTAGAAATGCTTGCCTACTTCCAACACAGCGAGGGGAAAAGCATTAAAGGCATTTAAGACATTTAGCATTTCCATTCACAAGAAGTTCACACAGTGGAGGGTTCACCGACTGCCTGACCCGTTTTCCTGGTCGGGAACAAACAGGCTTTGCAGCATATAAAAGACGAGCGCGCCCTTATACGTCAGAAATCCCAAAAATATGGGTAAAATCTGTAGCTGATTCCACTGAGTTGCTACTACAATCAACCCAATAAATACAGCTAACCTATTTTTACTCAGACTCGTCTTTTGCGGGCCGATGCGTTCAACGTCTTTAGCCAACATTCTCAAGTAAACCACACCGGCGATCGCCCCAATCAAGTAATTTAAGGCAATGTTGAGTGAATAAAAAATCCACACCGAGATAAAAATTATTCCCGTGAAAGCGAGCGTGACTACAAACAACTGTTTCTGAAGTTTGTAGAAATCTTGCATAGCGTCGGTGGACTCTGGTTCGGACGAACCTATCTGAGAGATGTCCCCCGTTTCAGCGATGGATGCGCGAGATTGATCTGACAAGGTTACTTGACTTTCAAAGCAGTCGGTGTTAGTTGACTCCCACTACAATTAATTCGGTTAAAACCGTCTTGTAGCGACAAGTGTGACAAAAGCTACAGCTCGTACACTTCAGATCGAATAATACCATGTGGAGGTAACATAACTTAAAAAAAAATGAATTTTTTGATGGATTTCGGAGAACGGTCTGCCTGATGTACTGGGGTTTAATAAGCATACAGAACCGTGCAAGTATTCACTCCCTAAAGGTTTTACGCTCATAGCGCCGGCAGGCAGTTGTGTCTAGTGACCGATCGCCCATAGCACAGCTACTGTTTTTCGGTTGCGGATATAAGCATTTTTGACATACTCCCCGATCTATATAATTGTTTGCTATCGGGCGGAACAATCTATCTTCTCGCTCCTGGCCGCCCTCTGTGGAACAGGCCTGACGGCCTGTGAATTTCTGCGGTTAATTAAATAAAACCAGATCTCATTCAATCACCTTAAACTCTTGAAGCGCCGGGATGAAGTTTTTATTCTCGTGGCTCGATCGACTAAGTTTAATTAAAGCAAACCGCTGTAGCGGCTGCAAACTCGCCCACTCTCCCAAAGTTATAGTCACGCCGAGCTCTTGCGCTTTTGCCGAAACAGACTCCGGTACAGTTGCAGCATCCATCCATAGGGGATTTTGATCGACGGCCAAATCAGTTCCTGGTGTGCCAGTTTGTTGAATTAATACTTGGTTTAGCTGCTCTCGGTAATCCCTAATTTCTGATGCGGTCAAACAAGGTAACTCTACAAGACTTTGACGTTCCGCTTGGTTGAAGTGATTCCAATCCTGCAACTTCAATTTAATGCCGCAAGTATCCAACTTGAGACGTACCTGCATCGGAATGCAGCGCAGAGCTTCTACAAAATCAGCTTCAAATTCAAAGAACATAAACCTACCAATTTTAGATTTAAGATATTAGATTTTAGATCTACTCTACAGCAGCGTGCTGGGGGCTTCTATCCATCTATGGGTGAGATCGATTATATTTTAGATTTTAGATTGTAAATTTTAGATTTGCTCGGGGAGCGGAAAATTGCAGAAAATGCGATCGACCTTTATAATTAAATAATATTACAAACTATTGACATGAATCCCGTAGACTACCTCCGGATTAGCTTGATAGACCGCTGTAACTTCCGCTGTCTCTACTGTATGCCGGAAGGAAGCGAGTTAGACTACGTATTGCAGCAGCAGTTGTTAACCCACTCCGAATTGCTAACTCTGCTGCGGGAAGTTTTTATACCCGTGGGATTTACCAAGTTTCGGTTGACTGGAGGGGAACCGCTGCTGCGGCCTGGGGTGGTAGAGTTGGTAAGGTCGATCGCATCTTTGCCCGAAACGCAAGATTTATCGATGACAACTAACGGATTTTTGCTCGCCCCAATGGCAAAAAATTTGTACAGTGCAGGTTTGCGCAGGATTAATATCAGTTTAGATTCCCTAGAACCGGAG
>JBDTEI010000039.1:0-8432 GCA_039922675.1 Microcoleus sp. | reverse complement strand
GGCATAGGGCATAGGGCATAGGGCATAGGGCATAGGGCATAGGGCATAGGGCATAGGGCATAGGGCATAGGGCATAGGGCATAGGGCATAGGGCATGAGGCTCTCCTCACTTTTTTGAGAACCGCTGTATGTTGAGTAACTATTTTCAGGAAATATTCAACTAGAACAGCAGGATTCCCCCACCATACCGCCTCGGTTGGTGGCGGGAGGAATGTGAGCTCGTAAAAGCGATTGCATCTCGCACGCGCAATTAGATACAAGCCCCCACGCTCTGCGGTACTCCGCGAGCGTGGTGGGTAATTGACTTATCTTTACGCCAACTTAACGATGGCCAGATAGAATCACTCTTGTAAAACTCCAGCAGAGGGTCAAAATGGCACAGGCAAAGATCGGAATTATCGGCGGTAGCGGTTTGTATAAAATGGAGGCCCTCAAGGATATTGAAGAGGTGAAAATCGATACACCTTTTGGTTCGCCGTCGGATGCCGCCATTGTGGGAACATTAGACGGTACGCCGGTCGCATTTCTGGCAAGACACGGCCGCAACCACAGTTTTTTGCCCTCGGAAGTGCCTTATCGAGCAAATATTTACGCAATGAAGAGTTTGGGCGTTGAGTATTTAATCTCGGCGTCGGCGGTTGGTTCCCTGAAAGCAGAGGCGAAACCTTTAGATATGGTAGTACCGGATCAGTTTATCGATCGCACCAAAAATCGAGTCTCTACATTTTTCGGAGAAGGAATAGTCGGTCACATCACATTCGGCGATCCGGTTTGCGGCGAATTGGCTAAAGTATTGGCAAGTGCGATCGAATCCTTAAACCTCCCCGATGTTACCCTGCACCGAGGCGGCACCTACGTCTGCATGGAAGGCCCCGCATTTTCCACAAAAGCAGAATCAAATCTTTACCGCAGTTGGGGGGCGACAGTCATCGGGATGACAAATTTGCCCGAAGCAAAATTAGCCAGAGAAGCAGAGATTGCCTACGCAACTTTAGCATTAGTCACCGATTATGACTGCTGGCACGAGGATCACGACAGCGTAACCGTAGAAATGGTTGTTGCAAACTTGCACCGCAATGCCGAAAATGCCCAAAAAGCCATTCAAGAAACAGTGCGGAGGCTAACAGAAAATCCCCCCGTTTCGGAGGCACATTCAGCGTTGAAATATGCAATTCTGACTCGGCTGGAGCAAGTGCCGGCGGCAACTAAGGAGAAAATGGGCTTGCTATTGCAGAAATATTTGTAGGTTCGCAAAAAGTTTTACGAAACTCGGTTTCTCGCTACCTTACAAAGTCTGGGTACAGGCTAATCTCAGAAACCAGGTTTCTGACTAGATTTTTCGTACTCCACCGAAATTATTCGTAGAAACCCGGTTTATCGCTACTTACAAAGTCTTGCTGTACGCTAATCTTAGAAGCCGGGTTTCTTGACGAAAATTATTCGTAGAAACCCGGTTTCTCGTCGGTACTTACAAAGTCTGGGTAAACCTACTCACAGAAACCGGGTTTCTTTCTAAATTTCTCGTACTCCACCCAAATTATTCGTAGAAACCCGGTTTCTCAATATCCACACCCCACGTATTAACTTATCAACTGCTTAAATACATCGTGTTCGCGAATCTTTTCTAAATCAGCTTCACTTTTTGCCAACTCTTTACACAAATTAGGATTGAGATTGAGGGCGCG
The DNA here is from genome assembly GCA_039922675.1 of Microcoleus sp. Lineage (GTDB taxonomy): Bacteria > Cyanobacteriota > Cyanobacteriia > Cyanobacteriales > Microcoleaceae > Microcoleus. The sequence goes on along the minus strand of JBDTEI010000039.1, from coordinate 6,747 downwards.
CTTTAAATTTTCAATTGCTAATTCAATTTTCCCTTGTAGCGCATAACATCGGGCTTTGTTGTACCAAATTCTGTAAAAATCAGGTCGAATTTTAGCAGCATTGTCGTAGGAATCGATCGCCGCTTCGTATTTTTGCAATTTTGAGAGTGCCACGCCTCGATTGTTCCAAGCGTCAGTATAATCATTTTTGACTTGTAGGGCTTGATTGTAAGAAATTACTGCTTGTTCGTACTCCTGCATTTTGGAAAAGGCAACGCCTCGATTGTTCCAAGCATCGGCGTAATCAGGCTTGGCTTGAATTGCTTGTTCGTAACAGCCGATCGCCTCCGGGTACTTCTGCAACTCTAACAATACCACGCCTCGGTTGTTCCAAGCGTCGGGATAAGTCGGGCGAATTGTGGTAGCTTGTTCGTAGGAGGCGATCGCCTCTGGATACCGCTGCATTCTCGTCAGCACGACTCCCCGGTTGTTCCAAGTATCGGCTAAATCCGGCTGAATTTGCAGTGCTTGATTGTAAGCTGTGATCGCATCTTCGTAGCGGTTTTCAAAGAAACAAGCATCTCCCTGTTTGGCATAGTCTGCCGCCGTCAATAACTCTTGGTAATTACCGTAGTTAACCGGAGCAAATTCTTGAATTTGGGCGTCGGGTAATAAAAGGTCTGTTTCTACATCGGCTGGGTGACTTTGGTGTTTAATTTCGCCTAAGATACTTTCAGCGTCCGAAATTAATAGTTTTAATTGAGATATCGTATCGTAGTGGAGACTTTCAATTTCTTGGCGAGCAATTGTTGTCTGCTTGGACAATTTACCGAACAGAAACCAAACAGCGACTCCGGCTGCTGTCGGAAACAATGTTAAAGCAATTACCAGCCCGTTCAGCAGTGCCGCCGTGCGACTGAAAGCAATGTCAACTTCTTCTTGAACTCGATTGCGAATCTCTTCTTTAACTTGCTCCTGTGGCAATTGCTGCTGAACCGACAGTGCCCCAGCCCTCGCTTCAGATGCAGAAACTGTACTGGCGCAGACTAGAATAGTCGAAAGAGCGATCGGGCTAATACTGGCTCTAAAAATACTTGACAAACGCATTGCCTTAGTGGTACGCACCTGATTTGCGATTTTCATATGTCAAGAGATGCTGGTAAAGATGATCTCAGACTAGCCCATTTGTTCAAAAACTATTAAATACAGGATATCTGTTGTGCAGCCCCCTCCGATTAAGTGTCTGACGCAGGAATTGCTAGACGAAGTTGCCGCTTCCTCCCGCAGCAGTCCCCGCCAGCGCCAAAACTACAATTTCCACGATTTGTCAGAAAAGGTGCAGCGGTTTGTCAACGTGCTGCAACCGGGTACTTACGTGCGCCCACACCGACACCTGCGCCCGCCTGCTGTCAACGGTTTTGAGTTTTTTGTGGTGATTCAAGGAGAAGTGGGTATTCTGATTTTGAACGAAAACGGTCAAATCTTGCGATCGTTGCGAGTCAGCGCAGATGGGCCCATCCGTGCTGTAGAACTTCCAGAGGATACTATTCACACGTTGGTAGCTTTGGCACCGGATACCGTGATTTTGGAGTTTAAGGAAGGCCCTTATGACGTGGCGGCGGATAAGGATTTTTTGCCTAATTTTCCGGCTGAGGGAACTGTGGCGGCGCGGGAATTAGTTTTGATTTGGGAAGCGAAATTTAAATAAGAAGGAAGAAGGAAGAAGGAAGAAGGAAGAAGGAAGAAGGAAGAAGGAAGAAGGAAGAAGGAAGAAAATTAAGGGTTTCATCAATTAAGAACGTGCTAACCCTCGGTCGTAGTTGACTAACTAATGACTGTCAACTGTCAACTGTCAACTGACTGATAAATCTAATTGTCGTCATCCGATTGTATAAATCTGGGGCGGTGCGAATGATTTTTTTTAGAAGTTCATCCGTCACCCAAAAGACGACGGGAAAGGCAAATTTTTTGCTAAATTCGCTGCATACTAGGTTGGTAGAAATCAGCAATCGATCGATCGCCTCCACTGATTCCAAACCGAGGATCATTAAAGACGAAGGCTTTTCGCCGTCTAATTCTGCCTCTATTGTCCTGTAGAGAGTTGTCGCCGATTTTGGCAAAAACAGTGGCTGCGGTTTCTGGGCGCAAGTTGCTTGGAGTCGATCGACTATTTGCTCCCGCAAAGCCAGCGAGTTGCAGTTGACTAAAACGAAAGAGAAGTAACCTTGGGAAAGACGAAGGGCGCGAATTAAAGTTGAGAATGAGCGTTCGTTATATTTAGCTGCATCGTCTTGAGCTGTATGGTCTGAGCTTTTCTGGGCAAACATAAATTGCAGAGCTTCGATCTAGTTTGAGAGATTTTCTAGATTAAATGATGTTTCTAAAGAAAATCTGAAGATTAGAAAAAAAATTAGGAAAAAAAATCGCATAACTGTAGCACTGTTTGAAATTAATATCAATAGTTCGAGCTACTTGCTTCGGCTTGGGCCCATCTTTCGCCACCTGCGGCGGTACAACCAAAGTATCAAATCGAGTTAAACACACACAAAAATCACCGGCTATTCTCAGCCAGGGGCAAAGTCAACCAAAAAATTGCTCCAGCACCGGGACTGCTAATTACCCCAATTTCCCCGCCGTGAGCACCAATAATTTGTCGGCAAAGATATAGACCCAAACCCAAACCTACGGAGTGTCGGGATTGATTACCCCTAACATAAAGGTCAAAAAGATGTTCGCACTGTTCCGGCAATATTCCTACCCCGTCATCTTCAACCGTACAGCAAATCATGCTACTTAGGGAATCGGTAATGGGGAATTGGTAATTGATAATTTGTAATTGCTCTATATTTTGTTTCGCTTTTTTTTGACTTATAATTAATTTTTCTGCATTTATTACTTGCGCTGAAAATGTTAAATTTAGTCCGGGCAAATTATGTTTCAAAGCATTAGAAATTAAATTAGAAAAGACTCGCCACAACTGAGTATTGTCAGCATTCACGGCAGGCAAATCATCCGGCACTAAAATTTTAAAAGTAGCTTGAGCCTCATTCATTAAAGGCTCAAAATCGGCTACCACCGCTTCAACTAGCGCCCTCAGATCTACCCGATCGCAGTGTATAACCAAACCGCCCACTTCCCCAGCGTGAACTTCCAACAGCGAATTGATCAACCGGAATTGCTGCTCGCTACCTTGAATCATCCGCGCCAAAACAGAACGGGGAATTGCGATAGATTCCCCAGTTTTAGTCTGCCAATTTTTCAGTACCATTAACATTCCTGCTACCGGGTTTCGCAAGTCGTGAGAAAGAGCGTGAATAAACAGTCGCTGCGATTCTTGTGCCTGTTTTCGCTGCGTGATATCCTCAATTAAACCTTCATAATAAAGCACTGAACCGGTGCTGTCCCGTACCGCCCGCACTTTCTCGGAAATCCAGACAATACTGCCGTCACAGCGGTAAATTTGCGACTCAAAATCCGATACTTTGCTGCTGCCCTCTATCGATCGCAAAAATTCATTTCTGCGAGCCGGATCGACGTACAACTGCCGCTCGATATCAGTAAACTTTGCCGTCACTTCTTCCGGGGAATCGCAGCCGTAAATCCGCGCCAAAGCTGGATTTGCAGTAATGTAGCGGCCGTCGGGAGTGCTTTGAAAAATTCCCTCGCCGGCATTCTCAAAAATGCTGCGGTATTTTGCCTCCGCCACCTCCAACTGCTGGTAAGCTGATTCCAACTCGCGCCTGGTACTAAACTCTTTCCGTTGCAGGCATTCGTACCAGTAAACCGAAAAATCGCAAATCAAACAAAACCAAAACAAATACAAGTAAACCCCGCTCAACTTAAAAGCAGTATACTTAGCAAAACTCAGATTTAAAACCAAATTTATCCCGACGTGGCAGAACAAAACGCCGAGTTGAGAAATCAGGTGGAGGCGCCAGCGGACTGGCATCAGCGTAGCTTGGGTGAGAAACGCTAAACTCCAGGCAAAAATTGGTATTTCCTGGATTTTTCCTGCGGCAAACCCAAGCTGTACAACGACTGTCAGCGACCACGAAAAACCCAAAAATAGCAAACCGGGATAGCGCTGTCCGATGGAGGTTTTTTGCAACACCAAACAGGTCAGTAAACCCAATTCTATAGCAGAGGTAGTGTAGAGATCAACAATTTTAAAGTCTTGGGGATACCAGATAGCTTCTGCCCCAAAATAGAGCATAATTGTTAAAATAAAAAAAATTGCAATCCGCACAGCAGGGCGCAGCCGATCTCGGAGGAAGCGATCGCGCCATACCTCGTAAACCATTAACCCCTCAACTGATTTTGCATTGCCAGAATAGTTCATAGCAGACTCTCCGGGTACTCCATGCGCACCTTACCCCTAGATGTTGACAGCAGGTAGCGAAAACCAGAAAGTCGAGCCGCATCCGGGAGTGCTTTCGACGCCGACTTCGCCACCGTGAGCTTTGATAATTTGCTTGGTGAGGTACAGTCCCAAACCCAGCCCTGTTAATTGTCGGCTATTGGGGTCTTGAACGTAAAGTTCAAACAGAGATTCGCGCTGTTTGGCGCTGATACCCATTCCATTATCTGTTACAGTACAGCGAACCATTTTTACGGTGACTTCGGGCAATTGACTGCTTTTATTGCCAATTTGACGTTGATAGCGGGGCAGTTGGCAACTGCCGCCGAGGTGAAATTTGGCCCGTATTTTCTGATTTTTATGGGTGTCGAGCATCCCAGTGCGATCGCCCCCTGCAAATATCCGCTTAGTGATACAGCGGACGAGCAGATTATTTGGGGATGTTAAAACTTGTGAATTTCCTTCAGAAATTAGCACTTTTTCAACTTCAATTACCTCGGCTTTAAAAGTTATATTTACTCCCGGATGATTGTGTTTTATAGCATTAGTTAGCAAATTTTCCAGCACCCGCTGCAAGTGTTTGCTGTCGGCATTGACTGGCGGCAAATTCGTCGGTATTTCCTGAGTTAAAGTTGCTTGATTCTTTGCCAATATCGGTTCTAAATCGGTAACAATTGCTGAAATTAAAGACGGCAAGTGCAGCGGTTCAGTATTGAGGACAATACCTTTAACTTCGCTAGCGTGAACGTCGAGGAGGGTATTAACCATAGTCAACTGGTGTTCGCTAGCTTGAACAATGCGCTGCAAAATCGATCGAGAAACCGCAACATCCTGTAGAGCGTCAGAGGGGGATTTGTTGAGCAAATTTTTCAGCAGTATTAACATTCCCATAACAGGAGTGCGGAGATTGTGAGAAACTGCGTGCAAAAATAAATCTTTGAGACGGTTGCTTTCTTGCAGTTCGTGCATTTTTTGCTGCAATTGGCGAGTGCGTTCTTCCACTTGAGATTCCAAGTTGGCATTGAGATCTTTTACTTGCTGCAAAAGTTGGGCTTGCTGGAGGGCGATCGCGACTTGGGTAGCGAGTTTTTCTAACAAATCAATTTCAAATTCCTGCCACTGGCGGGGCCCAGAACACTGGTTAACGGCCAAGATCCCGAAAAGTTCATCGCCGAGGATGATCGGCACATTTAACGTCGCCCGAATTTGATAGTCGCTGTATAATTGGACAACTCGATCGCCCCCTTGCACGGTAGCAGTATCGGAGACAGCTCGGACGCGGTTGTTAGCATAAAAAGTTTTCTGCTGTTCGAGGTAATTCTCGTCATTGAGCACCACCCCCAAAAGAGAACGGCATGGGGCACCGACAGACTCAGCGACAATTTTACCGTACACCGGGCTAGCAAGATTTGCCCCCTCCGCGTCCATAATACCGATGAAAGCGCGATCGGCCTTGAAAAATTGCCGGACTTCGGCAACAGTAGTATTGAGAATTGCTTCGAGGTCGAGGGATTGGCGAATGCGCAGGGCCATTTCTGAGAGCAGGCGATCGCGATCGGAGGACACCCGCAAAGCAGCTTCCGCGCGGTGGCGCTCGGTAACGTCTTGGACTGTGGCGGCGATGACGTTAGAGTTAATTGCCGACTGTTCGCAGACTGTTCGCAGGGAGCCGTCGGCGAGCACAATTCGGTAGTTAATGCAATAGGGTTGGCGATCGAACATCGCTTGAGATTGCGATCGCGCCACCAATTCTCGGTCTTCTGGATGTACCGCCTGCAAAAAAACGGATGGTGTCGGTTTGACAGTTCCTGGAGTCAAGCCCAAGAGGCGGTAAAGTTCATCCGACCACCGCAATTCGATATTGGCTGTAGGGTGTTCTGGGGATGCTCCACAGTTGTCAGGAGGCTTGATGGCGGCGCAATTTAAATCCCAATTGCCCAAAAGTGCGATGCGCTGAGCGTTGGCTAAACTAGCGTGAGCGTCGCGCAACAGAGCGGCCGTGCGGTGCACCTCCACCAAGGCTTGCTCGCGTTCAGCGACAGCAGCAGCCAACATCAGCGCTACAAGGGCGATCGTACCGATAAAAGCTTGTAAAAATAAAACCGCCTGTTTGAGAGTATCGCTTTTAGCCAAAAACGGGCCGCCGCCCTGCACCGTTCCCCAAATCGCGATACAAGAGACGATCGAATAAGCAAAAATCGCTCCTGGTTGGCGAAACCGCAGGGCGGCCCAAACTATCAGAGGAAAAGGCAAATACTCCAGCGGATACAAAGCGCTCGCGGCCTTTGTTTTCGAGCAAAAAACCAGCGAACTAACGCTCAGCAATAAAGTCAACCATAGAGCTATTTCTGAATAATTTAAAAGTGAGTTTTGCAGGTTATAACGATTTTTGTTTCTCTGAAATTTTGATA
>JBDTEI010000038.1:0-3937 GCA_039922675.1 Microcoleus sp. | reverse complement strand
GAGCGATCGCCAATCCAAGCTTTCTAATTTGCCCCGTTCGTAGCGGCTAACAGTCGCATTACTAATACCGACATCTTTGGGTACGGGTTCTCCCGCTGTCCGAAACAAAGCCGCCTCATATTCTTTTGTCACCATTTCTGTTTCAATAATTGACCAACCTCGAAGCTCTCTACCTGCTTTCAGAAGCTTTCCCAATCTACCGCGTCCCGTATCAGTAAATCGCACAGGACGCAGCTTTTCCTGCTCGACTACAGCCTTAAAGTCAAGAAATCCCGGCATTTTACAGACCTATAGAATGTTATAAAGTAAAAATCACATAAGAACTAACCCAAGCCCCAAGTTGAGGAGTTAGAGGCTATGTGGCAGCAAGCTAAAGCTTTACTGGGGAAGCAAAAGGGCGATTAAGGAAGTTAACGCGCCGTAATCTACTCGTCGTAAAGCTTCGCGTCGTTATACGGGGGATGTTCGCAGGCAATGTAAAGAGCGTTTGTCGGTTCGAGGGGTTGATTTGTCACCGGATCGATCGGCTTCAGGACAAAGCATAACAGGGATAATGATCGCCAGTCTAGATTATCCAGCTTCCCGCGTTCGTAACGGTTGACTGTGGCGGCACTGATACCAACATCTTTGGGTACGGGTTGATTCATAGCCATAAACAGCGCTTCTTCATAACCCTTGGTTTTAAACTCTGTTTCGCTAACAGACCAACCTGTTGTCTGTCTTGCAGCCTTTAATATCTTGCCCAAACGCATCCGCCCCGTCTCAGTGAAGCGAACGGGACGCAATTCTTGCAGATTGTCTACCACAGCTTTGTTATAAAGTCCTGACATTTTTTCTACCTAGCTTAACCCTCAAACTATCACAGCATCAACGATTGAGGGTTGCTCGTGCAACATCTGAGCTTAAATTTAAGTTTAAATTAAATGCACTTGCACTTGTGCAATGAGACTGTTATACAATAATATGTAATTGAGTCTAAACAGAACTTGCATCTCAAGCCCTGAGTATACAGCCATGACAGCACTATTTCGTCGCATCCAGCCATCGAAAAAGCTCCGCATCAATGTTCGATCGATCGCCCAATTCCTGAAAATCAGCCAAAATTTAATTAAGCGCGTCGAATCCTGGGCTGGCGTAGTGTTTGTACACCATCACAGAGGCGGACAATTTATCTCGTACCGCAGGCTGGAAGAGTGGCAAAATGCGGTCGCCCACCAAATTCAAACTTGCCCCACGCTGAGAGAACTGTCGCAGCTCAAAACATCAATTCAGCGCGACACCCAGAAATTCAAAAAACAATACTTACAAAAAACGCTTGACTTTTTGATTGAAATGTGCATTCAAAGACAGGATATTCTAGAAATCTGGGAAAGCTCAAACTGCATTGCTTCCTAGCAGAAACTCGGCAGATTTCCTAACAATAGCAACCCGGCCCAACGGCGAGGACGGTGTTAATTGCTAAAACCCTTGCCTTCGATGCTTTCTTCCTTCTGTCAACTGTCAACCCTTCTCTAAGCGAGCTGTCAACTGCCAACTGTCAACTGTCAACTGAAGCGAAACATTTACGAGCAATTGCGAGATAAAATCACCCCAAAAATCACCCGCGAATGCTCCGCCACATCCATGAAAGCGATCGCCTCTTCAATTAAGACATTGCTTGAGCGATATAATCAAAATAAGGAGCTGCTTCCTGAGCATCATCTTGATTGAGCAAAGCCAAAGCAGCTTCCTTCAAACAGCGGATAGCTTCCACCATGCCAGGAACAGGAACGCCCAGAGAATTGTACATTTCCCGAACGCCAATCAAACCGATGCTTTCGATTGGTTCCTTGTCACCGGCCAAGATACCATAGGTAATCAGACGCAAATACCAGCCGTAGTCGCGCAGACACAAAGCCCGTTCGCGCTGGCCGTAAGCATTGCCTCCAGGAGAGATAAAATCAGGGCGTTTTTTCCAGAGTTTTTTGCTAGCTTCTTCAACAATTTTTTTCTCACTGTCAGACAGCGCAGTAGCAATACGCACCCGCTGTTCTCCCGTCTTAAAAAAATCATTGATGCTTTGGAGTTCGCCGGTACTGGGATAACGAAGTTCGTCATCGGCTTGGAGAATAAATTGGCTAACTACGCTCATTGTTATTCAAATTTGAGGATATTTGAGGAAAAGATTGATTGACATTCCCATCTCTTAAAGATGAGATTCCTGCTTGGGCGACTTACCTTGCTGCTAACATTAATCAATCTTAGAAGTAGATAGTAAATCTCCGCAAGCGTTATGCTTAGTGACTAAGCCAGTTTCCTGGTGTGCCAAGGTACTGGGGGGAAAATTCAAAAACTGCGATCGAGAGTTTGGATGTCGGCAGACATTTAGACTATTTCACGAGTTTGGACTGCTTCGCCCCAATAGCATATCGCACAGGCTCGATCGAGGACAATGTTCTCGAATGCAAGCTTTGGCTGTAGCAGAAAGGGGTTCAGAAGCAGGAAGACTGCCTGCACTTGAGCTTAACGCCGATGGATGGAACCCAGATCCAGGCTAGGACTCATCTCAAAAAAAGACAGAGCGATATTGCATTACCATATTAAATCCTACCACGACTACTTGTGACCAAATCTAAATTCCCCACCCCAAACTCCACGAAAGTGGCAAACCCTTGCCAGCAAGGTCAACTGATTGAGATAGAGATTACCGACTTGGCAGACACCGGCGATGGAGTTGGTCGTTTTGGTGAGTTAGTGGTGTTTGTGCCCGATACCGTGACGGGCGATCGAGTCCTCGTGCGGCTCGTGCAAGTCAAATCCACCTATGCTACAGGCAAGCTGGACACACTTCTGGAAGCATCCGAACACCGCATCCGAGCCAACTGCATTGTCGCCGACAAGTGCGGCGGCTGCCAGTGGCAGCACGTAGATTATGAATATCAACTTGCAGCCAAGCAAAATCAAATCATTCAAGCCTTAGAACGGATTGGCGGATTTAGCAATCTGCAAGTCGATGAAATGTTAACGGGAAAAATCGAAGGATTTCCCCAATTTTTGGGATACCGCAACAAAGCGACTTATCCCGTGGCAATTTCTGCCACAGGTCAAGTCCAAGCAGGTTACTATCAAAAAAGCACCCACAAATTAGTCAATCTAAATCAGTGTCCGGTGCAAGACCCGCGCCTCAATCCTTTGTTAAAAGAAGTCAAAGAAGACATCCACTGGCGGGATTGGCCAGTTTACGACGAAAAGAAACATACAGGAGAATTGCGTCATTTGTCCTTGCGAATCGGACGGCGCACCGGGGAAATGCTGCTAACTTTAATAGTTCGCACGGGAGAATTGCCGGGAATCGAACAACAAGCAGCGGAGTGGCTGAAACAGTATCCTCAACTTGTAGGTGTTTGTTTGAATGTAAATTCAGCTCAAACTAATGTAATTTTTGGTGCGGAAACTCGCTGCATTGCGGGTCAGTCTTATTTGCGTGAAAGGTTTGCTGGCTTGAACTTTCAGCTAAGAGCAGATACTTTTTTCCAGGTAAATACAGAGGCTGCTGAAGCTTTGTTGGAGGTGATTGTCAGAGAATTAAATTTGCAGGGAAATGAGGTTTTAGTTGACGCTTACTGCGGAATTGGGACTTTCACTTTACCACTGGCAAAACAAGTCAAAATAGCGATCGGTTTAGAAGTGCAACCTGTGGCGATCGAGCAAGCCCGATTAAATGCTGAATTAAATGATTTGAGAAATGTCGATTTTCAGGTGGGAAGTGTAGAGGATTTGCTGCCTACTTTGGGATTGACACCGGATATTGTGTTGCTAGATCCGCCGAGAAAAGGGTGCGATCGCGCGGTGTTGGAAACAATCAAGGAAATGAAACCGAATCGCATTGTTTATGTTAGCTGCAAACCAGCTACTTTGGCTCGTGACTTGAAGATTTTGTGCGAAAATGGGGATTATA
>JBDTEI010000037.1:0-3339 GCA_039922675.1 Microcoleus sp. | reverse complement strand
AAAAAATGAAACGTGCAGCTATGAATAATGATTATATGTTTCTTGTTCTGAGTTCTTGTTTCGCCGATCCTATTTTAGGTTCTTCTGAACCTTTGTGTCAAGCTTAATGAAGATGCTCTTACCCTGGATCGCTTACGCTAACGTTCCTCGCAATGACAATTATAACTGAACGACAATTCCCTATAATATATGATCGAAAATCACCAAACTCGAATGCAATCGGTACAATCGCCAATAATTCCAGTAGTAGGCGAACTAATCCGACAAAATCCGGGAACAATATCATTAGGACAAGGCGTAGTTTACTACAATCCACCCCAGGAATCCTTTAACAAAATCCCCGAATTCTTCGCAAACCCCGACAATCACAAATACAAAGCCGTCGAAGGAATCCCCCAATTACAAGATGCAATCGCAGCCAAACTCAAAACAGATAACGGCATAGAAATTAACAATAAAAACTGCATTGTTGTCACCGCCGGCAGTAACATGGGATTTACCAACGCCATTCTCGCCATCACCTCGGCGGAAGACGAAGTTATCATCCAATCGCCTTATTATTTCAACCACGAAATGGCAGCAGTCATGGCAAATTGCCGCCCAGTGATAGTAGAAACCGACGCTAGCTATCAACTCAATATCGATGGCATAAAAAAAGCAATTACCGACAAAACGCGAGCAATTGTCACTGTTTCACCCAACAACCCAACAGGCGTGGTTTATGATGCTGAATCACTGCGCGAAGTAAACGAAATTTGCCGCCAGCACAACATTTATCACATCAGCGACGAAGCTTACGAATATTTTACCTATGACGGTGTTAAACACTATTCGCCCGCAGCTTTTCCCAATAGCAACGAACATACAATTTCCCTGTTTAGCCTTTCTAAAGCCTACGGTTTTGCGAGTTGGCGCATCGGGTATATGGTAATCCCAGAACATTTGCTGGTTTCAGTGAGGAAAATTCAAGATACCATCTTAATTTGTCCGCCGGTAATTTCTCAATATGCGGCCCTGGGAGCCTTGCAAGTTGGTAGAGGTTACTGCGATAATTATGTAAGGGCGATCGCATCCGTGCGACAACTCGTATTAGACGAACTCAATACAATCCAAAATCTGTGTACAATTTCCCCGGCCTGCGGAGCTTTCTACTTTTTCTTGAAAGTTGACACGGAACTCGATACAATGGAATTAGTAGAACAATTAATTCGCGAATATCGCGTAGCAGTGCTTCCCGGTACAACCTTCGGCATGGATAGCGGCTGCTATTTGCGTGTTGCTTACGGCGCTCTGGAAACTGAAACAGCGGCGGCTGGAATTAGCAGGTTGGTCAAAGGTTTGAAGACAATTATAAACAAGTAAAATAGGATCTAAAAAATGGTTGCAACTAATTTAATAACAGATAAAAATATTGAAATTTTACCCGCTGCTAAGCTTAAAAGTTTGCGCGATTTAATGGCAAATTACGACTTAGATTGCTATTTAATTCCAGCGGTAGACGAACACTTAAATTTATCAGTTCCAGCAGCCAAGCAGCGGCGAGCTTGGATTTCCGGTTTTACGGGTTCTGCCGGCGATTTGTTGGTTGGGAAAGAGGCTGCTTGGTTGTTTGTCGATTCTCGCTATTACGAACAAGCGGAGTTACAAGTCGATACGGGAATTATTCAAATCTCGAAACTCGGATTAGAAGATAATTTAAGCTTGATTGAAACTTTAGAACAAATTGCGGCAGAATCTGCCCAAAAGTCACGTAAAATTAGATTTGGTTTTGACCCGTTTACTGTACCGACAGAGCAATATCAAAATTGGGTGAAAAAATTTGCGAGTGCGGGGATTGAACTCGTAGCGATACCTGAGAATTTAGCAGACAAAGTTCGACAAACAACAGAGATTTTACCCGCCATTGATGAATCTCCGATATTTAGTTTACCAGTATCTCTGACGGGAGAAACCGCTGCCCAAAAATTAGCCAGAGTCAGGGAAGCGATGCAAACAGGAAACATCGACGTGCTACCGATTAGCAACCTGAATCAAATAGCGTGGTTGTTCAATCTCCGAGGTTCGGATATTCCCCACATTCCGATTTTTATATCCTACGCTATTGTCACCGCAGATGCTGCGTTTTTGTTTACCAATCTGGAACGAGTTTCACCAGAAATCGAGCAAGAATTGTTGCCGGCTGTAACTTTGCTTCCCTACGCAGACTATCCGTCAATCTTAGAATCTTGCGTTAATTTACCGACAAAAGTTCGGGTGTTATTAGACTCGAAACACAGCACAGCAGGCACGTACAAGTTGATTTTAGGTCAGCAAAAAACTGAAAATAAGATTGAAATAGTTTTTCAGCCTAATCCCGTGGAAGGGATGAAAGCTCGGAAAAATTCTGTGGAAATCGAGCAGATGAAATCAGCCAATTTTAAGGCAAGTCGAGCGAAAGTTCTGACTTTAATGTGGTTGACAGAGCAGCTAGAAAATGGTAAGGTTTTGACTGAGTTTGATGTTAAAGAAAGCATCGAAAGTTTTTATCAGCAAGAAACGGATTTTCAGACTTTAACGTTTAGAACGATCGCCGGTGCGGGTGCAAATAGCTCGATCGTACATTACGGCACTCCCAGCCCGGAAATCACCTTAAAACCAGGAGAATTGCTGCTGCTGGACTCAGGCGCGCAGTATCTAGCAGGAACAACCGACGACACGAGAACCCTGATTGTCGGGGAACCGACGGCGCTGCAAATCCAACACTACACGACAGTCTTAATCGCACACATCAACTGTGCGGTTCAGCAATTTCCCAAAGGTACAACCGGATCGCAATTAGATGCGATCGCCCGTGCGGTATTATGGCAACAACAGCTAGACTACGGACACGGCACCGGGCACGGAGTCGGCGCATTTTTAGCCGGTCACGAAGGCCCCAACGGTATCAGCAAATCGGTACAATATCCCCTGGAAGCCGGAATGGTAACGAGTATCGAACCGGGATATTACGAACCGGGATGGGGCGGAATTCGCATCGAAAATCTCTATGTTGTCAGGGAAATGCCGTCAAAAAACGCTACGGCTTGGTACGGATTTGAACCGCTGACGTATATTCCCTTTGAAAGGAAATTGATTAATGTCGATCGGCTGTCCAAGACTCAATTACAATGGTTGAACAACTATCACGCTTCGGTAGTCGAGAAACTCTCACCCGTACTTGATGTAGCAACAATCGCCTGGTTGAAAAAAGCCTGCGCTGTGTTAGGTAAAATTCAATAGGTTCAGTTAAGCCATATCCCTCCTAGCCCCCTTAAAAATGGAGGGACAAAAGCTGCATCAAAGTCCCCCTTTTTAAGGGGG
>JBDTEI010000036.1:0-7084 GCA_039922675.1 Microcoleus sp. | reverse complement strand
TTGCAAAAATCTTCGAGTCATAGAGCAACCGCAGATATCGGGCAGATGCAACACCGATTGACGCAGATGGTTTCAGGGTATTTTCGGATTTTTGCAAGAGGTCTATTATCCGTTACATCCGTTTCACAATCCATTGCCGAACTTCTTTCTACAGCATCTAGTTCATCGAAATTTTACAATATTATGATTAATTCGCACTGCCATCAAGATACCGCAGCAGAGCAAAACAAAAGTTCACTGCAAACTCTCTCCCGGACTCTCTCGATGTCTCAGGGGCAATTCTCGCTGATTTTGGTACGGTGTAATTACAGTGCGATGCGAGACGAAACTGTACGGAAATTGCGAGAAGAGTCTGGGATCGAGATTCGAGAACTTGTCCTCCCGACATCTGTTAAAACTCTTTACACGACGATAGAAACCGAACTGGACGGCAGCCAGCCCCAAGCTTTAATGGTGTTTGGATTGGAGTCGGTAAGTGCGATCGATCGCGTGTTAACTTCTACCAACTACGTGAGGGAAGAATTTCGGAATAATTTTCCCTTCCCCGTGCTGCTGTGGGTGACAGACAAAATCTTAAAAAAACTGATTCGGTTAGTCACAGATATCGAGACTTGGACGACAAGTGTTGAATTTGTGCTCGGCCCAGATGAGTTGGTGGATTTTTTGGGCAAAAGTTGCGATCGCATTTTTACCAATATTTTAGAAAGTGGCAATTGGCGTTTAAGTAACTCTGCCATTCTCGGAGCCAATTCTTTAACTGAATTAGAGTCGGCTAGGCAAGACTTGCAAACTTGCAACATCAGGTTAGAACCAGCTATCGAAGCCAGTTTACAATTTATTCGTGCCCGAGACGAATATGCTTGTCACCGCATCCCGGCGGCTCTTGAATTGTATCAAAAAAGTCTCAATTTTTGGAAGTATCAAGTAGCATTTATTGGGTTAAAAACAGATTTTAGCGATTTGTTGTTTACCGTTCACCCTGCACCAGTCTTAGAGGGAATTATACTATTTCATATCGGCCTTTGCTACCGCTTTCAAGCAGAAAAGAACCGCAAAGGCAACCGTCCTTACTGGACGGAAGCTAAGAATTATTTTCAGCAAGGTATTGATGTTCTAGAACGCGCGGGACAGTCGGATACCGTTGGTAGATTCATCAATCAACTCGGCGAAGTATTGCAGCAGTTAGAAGATTGGGATGCACTCTGGAATTTAGCTATCAAAGCTCGGAGGTTACATGAAAATATGAAAAATTCAGCAGTTAATTTGGCTCAAGATTACGGCTTTTTGGCTAGAGTAGCCTTAGAGCAAAAGAATTGGCAAGGGGCGAAAGAATGGGCTTTAGTCGCTCTAGACTCTCTCAACTCCAATTTAGAAGCGACGGAACCCGGAACGCCTGTAAAGTCTCAGCATCAAGGCTTGTATCTGTTGATTTTAGCAGAGGCCCAGAGTCAGTTGGGCGAGATGGAGGAGGCGATCGCAC
Source organism: Microcoleus sp. (assembly GCA_039922675.1). GTDB lineage: Bacteria > Cyanobacteriota > Cyanobacteriia > Cyanobacteriales > Microcoleaceae > Microcoleus. Next base: position 5,604 of record JBDTEI010000036.1, on the reverse strand, counting down.
ATTTAGAGCTGGCTCGCTCGGAAACCCAACCTTGCTACAACCCGCAACTGTATTTGAGGGTTTTAGAAATGCTGCAAGGAGTCTATTTTCAGCGGGGAGAATATCTCAAAGCATTTCAAATTAAGCAAGATTATCGAGCGGTAGAACATACGTATCGCTTCCGAGCTTTTATTGGAGCCGGAAAGTTGCAGCCACACAGAGAAGCGATTAATCCCGCCGAAACTGTTGCCACCGCTGCTACTATTGCTGACGAAATTACTGCTTCCGGTAGAGAAGAAGACCTCAACCGGTTAATATATAGGATGAACAATACCCCAGACAAACTGACAGTAATTTACGGTCAGTCTGGAGTAGGAAAAAGTTCAATTGTCACCGGAGGATTAGTGCCGGCGCTCAAACAAAAAAAAATAGAAACCCGGACTGTTTTGCCCGTAGTGCTGCAAGTTTATAACAACTGGCCCCGGGAATTGACCAGACAGTTATCTGCTGGGAAAGCTGAAATATTCGATCCGGAATGTTCCGAAGCCGTACCGGGAGCAACTCCGGTAGATTTGACCGTAACAGCCACAGTCAAGGTAAATCTCCTGAATGGATTTAATGGCGGATCTGCTGCGAAAAATTCCGATATAATTGAGCAATCGCAGCCTGTAGAAGTAATTCTAGAAAAACAGGCGAGCGAATACGAAAAAATTATCAAAGAGCTGCAAATAAATTCACAACATCTAGTAACTGTCCTGATATTTGACCAATTTGAAGAATTCTTTTTCGTGTGGAAAGAGCCAGCGGAAAGGCAGATATTTTTTGATTTCTTGCGCGAATGCTTGACAATTAAGTATTTAAAAGTTGTCCTATCTTTACGAGAAGATTACTTACACTATTTGCTGGAATTTTCCAGACAAAAAAAACAGACACAAGTCATCAAAAATGATATTTTGGCGGACATTCTTAGCAAAGATATTCTATTTTATTTAGGAAATTTTTCGCTGGGCGATGCGCGATCGGTAATTCGCACTTTAAGTGAACGATCGCAGTTTTACTTAGAACCGGAGCTGATCGAAGAATTAGTCAAAGATTTAGCTGGAAAATTGGGAGAAGTCCGCCCGATCGAACTGCAACTTGTGGGCGCTCAACTGCAACAAGAGGACATTAGAACTTTAACTCAATATCAGGAACTTGGCAATAATCCGCAACAAAAATTAGTCGAAAGATTTCTCGAAGAAGTTATCAAAGATTGTGGCCCGGAAAATGAAGGAGCGGCCCGCCGAATTTTGTATTTTCTCACAGACGAAGATGAGATTCGACCCCTAAAAACCCGCGCCGAATTAGCTTCTGATTTAGCGATATTTGCAGCCACTGACCAATTAGATTTAGTTTTAGAACTGTTAGTCAAATCCGGTTTAGTTTTTCGGTGGACGGAACTACCGACAGAGCTTTACCAGCTCGTTCACGACTATCTAGTTAGCTTCATCCGCCAGCAGCAGGAATTAGATAAAAAGGCAGAATTCGAGGAACTCCGAAAGCAAAACAAAATTAACCGAGATGAAATTGAACAAATTCGCAAAGACAGAGAACGAGATGCTTTGCTGTCGGAAGCTAGAGAAAACCAGCGCTTAGCTAGAGACAAACAGCACCAAGCGGAAGCTCAACTTTATCAAAGTCGGAGATGGCAATTGCGGGCGGCGATTGTAGGAGTGCTGGTTCTCGGTGGTGTTTCGTGGATGGGATTCGAGCAAGCAAAATTAGCAGAAAGCGCGCGGCAAGAAGCCGAAACAAGTCGGACTGATGCCCTAAAATCGGCGTCCGAATCTTTAGTGCTTTCTACTGAAAAAGATCAATTAGGAGTGTTAGAAAATAGTATCAAAATCGCCCGTGATGCTCAGCAAAGTACAGCACTACCTGTGGATACTAAAAATCAGATTACTGAGAGACTCAGACAAGCAGTTTCTGGGGTGCAAGAACGCAACCGTTTCGAGCAGCACAGCAAGTCTGTTTTGGATGTGAGTGTCAGTCCCGATGGCAATTCAGTTGCTTCGGCAAGTGCTGATAAAACTGTTAAATTGTGGAGTAAAGAAGGTAAGTTATTAAAAACTTTCAAGCATGACGATAGCGTGACGAGTGTTAGTTTTAGCCCGGATGGGAAAACGATCGCTACTGGTTGTGCCGATCGCACAATTAGGATTTGGTCAGTGGATAATGACAAAAGTGCGATCGCCACTTTATCAGGCCACACTGATATTGTTACCAGCGTCAGTTTCAGCCCCGATGGCAAAACCCTAGCTTCCGCGAGTCATGACAACACCGTCAAAATCTGGAACGTGGAAAGCAAAAAATTGCTGCAAACCTTAACCGGACACAAAGATTGGGTGCTCAGCGCCAGTTTCAGCCCAGACGGCAAAACAATTGCCTCAGCAAGTGTTGACAAAACTATCAAACTTTGGAGCCGACAAGGTACAAGCCAGAAATTTCAAATTAATCCCAAAACATTAACCAAACATTCTGACATTGTTTACAGCGTTAAGTTTAGTCCAAATGGCCAACAACTCGTCTCAGCAAGCAAGGACACCACAGCCAAAATATGGAGTATAAACGGTAAGGAAATCAAAACTCTCAAAGGACACAACGATGAAGTTGTCAGCGCGAGTTTCAGTCGCGACGGCGAAAAGATTGTCACCGGTAGCGCCGACGATACGGTGAAAGTTTGGAGTAGCACCGGCACTTTGCTCAACACTTTTCGAGGACATCAAGACGACGTGAGAGCCGTAACTTTCAGCAGTGACGGCACGATTGCTTCCGCAAGTAAGGACAAAATGGTAAAAATTTGGCAGCCTAACAGCACTCCGTTAAATAAGATTTTATCGGGACACGAAGACTGGGTTTACAAAGTCAGTTTTAGTGCGGACGGCAAAACAATTGCTTCTGCTAGCGGCGACAAGACGGTGAGACTTTGGCGCGCTGACGGCAGTTTATTGAAAATCTTAGCAGGTCACAAGGATTCTGTTACCTGGGTGAGCATTTCGCCCGACAATAAAACTGTTGCTTCTGCCAGCGATGATAAAACGGTGAAAGTCTGGAGTTTAGACGGGAAACTGTTAGATACTCTGAGCCACAGTGGCATTGTTACAAGCGTCAGTTTTAGTCCAGATGGCAAGATAATTGCCGCCGCAAGTGCCGATCGCAAATTGTACCTCTGGCGCTGGAACGGTGCTAAAGCAACTTTGCTGGCAAAACTCGATCACATCAATCCAGTAATTAGCGTGAGTTTCAGCCCAGACGGCAAAACAATTGCTACTGCTACCGCCGCTGACGACAAGGCAAGCCACAATAAAAATGCTTTTGAAATTGCTGGAGAAAATAGAGTTTACCTCTGGCAATTTAACGGTACGTCGGCGAAGATTCTGAAAACTCTCGATCACGCGGATAGCGTCAGAAATGTCAGTTTCAGTCCTGACGGTAAGACTATTGCTGCTGCTTGCGCTGACAAAAAAGTTTACTTGTGGAGTTTTGATGGCAAGGCGGCAAATTTAACTGAAAAACTCGACCACAGCGATACTGTGGAAAGCGTGAGTTTCAGTCCTGACGGCAAGTTGATTGCGGCGGCGAGTGCGGGAAATACTGTTAAGCTGTGGAATTTTGACGGCAAGAAGGCGCTGCTATCGAAGACTTTGAAATCGAGCGATCGCGTGTTGAGCGTTAGTTTTAGTTCTGATAGCAAAACTCTGGCTTTTGCTAGTAGGAATAAGACTGTAATTCTGTGGCCATTGGAGAATTTGGAACTGAATAATATTATTGCTCGGAGTTGCGAGTGGTTGGGGGATTATTTGCAAAATGACCCGAATGTTGCTGATGGCGATCGGCTGCTTTGTCTTGGGTTTGGCAAGCAGACGTTAAATAAGAGGAAGTAAACCTTCATTCAATTGACAGTTGACAGTTGACAGTTGACAGTTGACAGCAAACAGTTGACAGCAAAGAGGTTGACAGTTGACAGGTTGCTTAGAGAAGGGTTGACAGCACTTGACAAAAGAAGGAAGAGGATTGGAGTAATGAATAGTATGATTTTAATTTCTCCATACAAGGGAGAGGCTTTAAACCAATTCTTTCTGGTAAAATAAGATGGTAATTGAAACCGCCGGGTATTCTTAAAACATCTATCTATCGACTAATTTTTTGTGCTATGAATTTGCGGTAAATTAGACTAATAAACTTAATTGCACATCAATCCGCAATTTAAACCACAGGTAAATCGCATGGACACCAACTCCCAAAATATTCAACCCGTTCCGCCATTTAGCGAGAAAAATGAGGAAACGCCAGACATCGGCGGCGGTTTGCCCGTAATTGAGTTTTGGGCAGAACATACTTTGTCGCCGGAAGGGCCGAAACTTTGGAAAACTTTGCTGCACAAAAGTGCTTGTTTGTCCTGTTCTTGGGGCACTGGCGGGCAGAAAGGAGGTTTTACGAATGAAGAGGGCGAAAAACTTCAGCGCTGCATGAAAAGCGTTGAAGCAATCTCGGCTGAAATTAAACCTGCTGTCAAGAGTCACTATTTTGAACAGCACAGAATTGAAGAACTCCAGCGATTAACTTCAATGGAAGCAGACAGGCTGGGAAGGTTGAGTTTTCCGATGATTTTGCGGGCGGGTTCGTCTCATTACGATCGCATTTCTTGGCAAGAAGTCTACGAAATTGCCGAGGCTGCGTTTGGCAAAAGCCCGGAACGAGTGGCATCTTACAGTTCGGGTCGCTCTTCCAACGAGGCGGCTTTTCTGTTGCAATTGATGATGAGAGCGATCGGTTCTAACAACTTAGCAGATTGTTCCGATCTCTGCCACGCTCCCTCGACCACCGGGTTAAGCGAAATGTTTGCCACCCGCACCTCCGTAGTCAGTCTAGAAAACTTAAAGCAAGCAGATTGCGTCGTACTCGCGGGCGCGAATTCTGCCTACAACCATCCCCGCTTGATGAACGAGTTGATTAAAATTCGCGACAAAGGCGGTAAAATAATTGTGATCAATCCGGTGATGGAAATCGGGTTAGTCAAGTTTGGTTCTCCGGCATTTCCAGTCAAGTCGCTCATCCCTGGTTCCGATATTTCCTCGCTCTACTTGCAACCAATTCCTGGCAGCGATACGGCGCTATTTGTGGGCATTCAAAAATCTGTAATCGAACAAGGATTGCTAGACGAACAATACTTGCAAGCCCACACAGAAGGCTGGGAAGCAGTAGTGCAGCACGCCCGCGAAACCGACTGGGAAACTATTACTAAAACTTGCGGAGTTTCCCAAGCAGAAATTGAGGCAGCAGCCCAAATCATCGGCAGTTCCAAACGAGTTGTCTTCGGTTGGGCGATGGGAATTACCCAACAAAAAAACGGCGTCGATAATGTTTTTAGCATTGGTAACACTGCTTTGATGACGGGAAATCTCGGCAAAATAGGGGCGGGATTAATGCCGGTGAGAGGACACTCAAACGTCCAAGGATTCGGCTCTATGGGCGTGACTGTGGAGCTGAAAAAAGAAATCCAACATACTCTCGAACAGTTGTTGGGGCGTCCCCTGAGCGCTGTTAAGGGTTACAATACTCGATCGCTCATTGAAGCAGCAGATG
>JBDTEI010000035.1:0-4181 GCA_039922675.1 Microcoleus sp. | reverse complement strand
GAAAAGCTGCTTTTAAATTAGCGTACCACTGGTGCATTAAATCAAGAGTTGGTACTACAATTAGTGTACTGCGACCCGTGACTTGCATCGCTAATTGTGCCAGATAAGTTTTGCCGGAAGCGGTGGGAAGGACGACTACTCCTTGGCTTCCTGCTTCCTGCCAAGCTGCGAGGGCTTCTTGTTGATGCTGGTAAGGCTGCATTTCGACGCTGGGTACGAGTTCGAGTAGTTCGTATCCCCTGGCTTCGTCGGTGAAGTTGGTACAATCTGCTTGGAGCGATTCTACCAGCGGGCGGTAGTGAATTGCGCGAATGCGGAATTTTTCCACGCGATCGTCCCACGTGGCAAAGTCCGCCCAGTCTCGGCCTTTGGGCGGCGGGTGCAACAATAGCGTTCCGCGATCGAATGTTAATGTAGGTATGCGTGGCATTTTTTGAGATTGGGGGCGAGTTATGCCTGTCAAATTATAAGGGATAGATAAAATATCTTGACACCAGACTCTCTATAAGTTACTTTTTTTTAACCAAATCTATTCAACCACAATCTACTTTATACTGTTACGGGTTGTTTGTTGAGATTTTTACCATTTTGTTAGCAGATAAGTTTGCCAAACTGTCAAAAGTTTGTAGTCATGACTTTAGTCCTTGCTGCTGAGTTGGCAAGGAAAAACTGAATTACTTACTACAAACGTGTTTTTCAAAATTTTTGCAAGTCTCCGAGTTCACTTATTGTCAGAAACCTATGTTTGACTTTATCAGACACAAACAAAATTTTTTAAACGCTACTGAGGGCTGGGATGACGAGAAATGGAGCAATCTGAATCATAATCCATTCGTGATTGTTTCCCCAATTCTTCAAGATTGTCATGTTAAGAATTGTCGCTTAGTTGAAAGTCGGGCGAAGATGTTGGAATATCTACCTAAAAATAGTGTGGTGGCTGAGGTTGGTACTCAATACGGGCACTTTGCTGAGAAAATTTATTCTATTACCAAACCCCAAAAACTGCACCTCATAGATTATAGTTTTGACTTGTTTAAAGAAGAGGTAAGTCAAAAAGAAAAAAATATCTTTCAAGAGGGGATAGAAAATGGAAATATCGAGCTTCACGAAGGGGATTCATCGACAATTTTAAGCAGCTTTCCTGACGGGTATTTCGACTGGATATATATCGATGCCGACCACGCCTATGAAGGTGTATGCAAAGATATTCAGCAAGGTTATACTAAAGTGAAGCCCGACGGTATGATGGTTTTTAACGATTATACGAATTGGTCGGTATGCGAGGTGATGCCTTACGGTGTGGCGAGGGCGGTGAATGAGTTTTGTATGGCAAATAACTGGGAAGTAGTATTTTTAGCGCTTCAGTCTCTAGGCTATCACGATATTGCGATCAAGAAAAACACTGGGGAAAAGGAGGTGCGAATTCAGTTACAGGAGGCTAATTCAGAGTTGCAGCGTTCGCAGCTTCTGATGCAGCAGCTTGAGTTAGAGTTGGAGCAGGCTAAAAGATCGATCGACTTTATGGAAAATGATAAATTTTGGAAATTGCGATCGCAATGGCTGAAACTCAAAAATTTGTTTTCCTAGCTGAGTCTGATTCCCGAATCTAAAATCTCCAATGGTATTATCCCAGCGGGGCTGGTTTTTAGGTTAAATTCGATCGATATAAGCCTGAGATTTAAAGTATCACGTATGGAAATAGGCGTCCCCAAGGAAATCAAGGATTTGGAGTTTCGAGTTGGGCTCAGTCCAACCAGTGTCCGGGCTTGTTCGGACAAAGGCCACACAGTTTTCGTCGAAACCAATGCTGGTGCTGGGGCCGGTTTCGCCGACGAGGACTACCTTCAAGCCGGGGCGAAGATTGTCTCAAAGGCTTCAGATGTCTGGAATCGGCAACTAATTGTTAAAGTTAAGGAACCCCTACCTGCTGAGTATCCACTGCTCCAAAAAGAGCAGTTGCTGTTTACATATTTGCACTTAGCAGCCGATCGCACATTAACCGAGCATTTAATCAGCAGCGGAGTCCAGGCCATCGCCTACGAAACCGTCGAACTCCCCGACAGCAAATTGCCACTGCTGGCGCCGATGAGTATTATTGCAGGACGTTTGGCCGTACAGTTCGGAGCTCGGTTTCTGGAACGACAGCAAGGCGGCAGAGGAGTGATTTTGGGGGGCGTACCGGGGGTAAGACCGGGCAAAGTTGTGATTTTGGGCGGCGGAATCGTCGGCACAGAAGCAGCCCGCATTGCTATAGGAATGGGCGCTAGGGTGCAGATTTTAGATGTAAATGTCGATCGACTCGCTTATCTAGAAACTCTGTTCGGTTCCAGAGTAGAATACCTCTACAGCAGTCCTTTGCAAATTGAAGCAGTTGTTCCCGATGCTGATTTGTTGATCGGTGCAGTTTTGGTCTTAGGAAAAAGAGCTCCGGTGTTGGTTTCTCGCGCTTATGTTGCCAAGATGCACCCCGGTTCTGTGATTGTTGACGTAGCCGTTGACCAAGGCGGCTGCGTGGAAACTTTGCGAGTAACTTCTCACACAAATCCTACTTATATTGAGGAAGGAGTTGTGCATTATGGCGTGCCGAATATGCCCGGTGCCGTGCCTTGGACTGCAACTCAAGCTTTGAATAACAGCACTTTGCCTTATGTTTTGCAGTTGGCAAATAACGGGATTAAAGCTTTAGAAATTAATCCGAGTTTAGCGAAGGGATTGAACGTGCAGAATCACCGATTGGTGCATCCGGCTGTGCGCGAAGTTTTCCCCGATTTGGCCGATTAGATTCCCCTTTTTTAAGCTAGCCCTAGACTTCAGTCTAGGGCTACACAAACGAAGTCCGCGCCAAGCAGACTTTTGGATGTTACAGATCCCGCAAGAGCGGGGGTGGATACTCAGCCATAGAATACCAAACATCAGCATTCCAATCTTCTCCCACACCATCCAGATATTGCCAGTATGGAAGTCCACTCACTCTTGTTACTTCAATTGCTCTACCCAGCAGCTTATAAAAACGTAGGAGAATATCTTGTCTATCAGAGGCACTTTGGAATGAGATACCACGAGCGTGCATTGGATTAGGGCATACGCCATCATCACAACAAAATGTAACAAGATATTGATCTAGTGCAAAAATTACATTAGTCCACAGGTGTGGTTCATAGGCACTAATATAATTGATAATTTCAGGTTTAATTGTATCTAGCGAAAGTGATTTACCTGTAACAAAAACAAATGTGAAGATTTGGTGTAAATAATTTTCTCGATTGTCGATCCATTCATCGTATTTCTTATCAATAGCCTTGCCTTTTGCAGAGCGATCTAAGTTTTTAGCCGAGTGCAGATTTAGCAATGCTTCATTGAGCTTTGATACTGATGTGATGGAGGAGCGAACTTGTCCCACTGCTACAACACATTCACAAGGGTAAATACGTTTACCACCTGGTGTTTCAAAACGTGGACAAACAAGTGAATCAGCAATAATTACATCTAGCTGCTTACTCAAGTTGCCTGCTGAATCAAAAATAAACCCTGTTGAAACTTCAAAACGCCTGGGCAAGTGCAACCGAAGAAAACTGCGTAAAACCTCTTCACGCTCAGTTCCTAACTCCCCTGGATGAGAGATTAACTGTTCCTTGAGATCTCTGCTCATGTGCTCGCCAGCTAGTGATAGCAATTTTGCAAGATTTAATTGGCTCATATGAAACTAGGCTATTGACTGCTCTGAGTATACAACAAATTGCAAGTAAGTAGAGTATACTAAACGCTGTAAATTAACGGAAATAATAAAACATTTGGCCACTACTGTACTCCTTAAATCAGCAATTTACTGTAAGTAGCTTCACCAAGCATATACAAGGAGTGTCCTAACTTAATTTGATAAATTGATTGTTTGACCAGTTTTATAGGCTAAACTTTTTAGCAAACCGCACGCAAGTAAGGCGCAAGCAAGATGATTTCTTGGAATTTGAGTCGATGGCCCCGGGAACCAAAACCGCAAGAATTAAAATTAAATCACCCAAAACACTTGACATATCGGCGAACATATGGCACAGTAGTGATTCGTGACCAATGCGGAACTGGCGGAATTGGTAGACGCGCATGATTCAGGTTCATGTGGTGCAAGCCTTCCGGGTTCAAGTCCCGGGTTCCGCATTCCCAAGGCAGAAAAAAGTTTGGGGTTA
>JBDTEI010000034.1:0-4335 GCA_039922675.1 Microcoleus sp. | reverse complement strand
GGTGCAGTTCCAGATTTAAGCGAAGCAAACAGTTCGCCCGTGCGCCCAAAACCCGTCATCACTTCATCGTAAATCAACAATACATTATACTGGCGGGCCATTTGTGCGATCGCCCGCAAAAACTCAGGGCGGCACATCCGCATTCCAGCAGAACCTTGCACCAAAGGTTCGATAAAAATTCCTGCATAGCCATTCCCATGTTTTAACAAAGACTCAAGTTTCTCCAAACTCGCCGCCTCCTTGCTTTCCACCTCCTCATCGCCATCAAAAGTCGCAGGAAAAGGCACAATATCCCCAGGAAACATTAAAGGTGCAAAAGGTTCCCACCACAGCGAACTTCTGCCAGCAGACATCGCGCCCACAGTATCACCGTGATAACCTCCCTCAAAACCAATAAAGCTAGTGCGGTTAGTTTCTCCAATATTTAGCCAATATTGAAACGCCATTTTTAGGGCAACTTCAACAGCAGTCGAGCCGTTATCAGAAAAGAAAATTCGCGTCAAAGAATCAGGCGTATGAGTTATTAATTTAGCAGCAAGTTTCTGCGCAGGTTCATGAGTAAATCCGGCAAAGATAACGTGTTCTAACTTTTTAGCTTGTTCGTAAAGAGCCTCAGCAAGAACCGGATGACTATGCCCATGAATCGTCACCCACCAACTAGAAATACAGTCACGAATTTGTCGTCCATCTTCCAGTTCCAGCAGCGATCCTTTACCGCTAATCACCTTCAATGGCGGGGGAGCAGTTTTCATTTGCGTGAAGGGCTGCCAAATTGGTGAACTCGAAGAGTTGTTTTCTGGATTTATCGTCATTTTTGCGCCTGTAACTAATATCAAACTGCATTTTAATATAACTGGTTAACTGGTTCCTAGGCTCTGCCTGGGAACCTATGTAAGCGAGGCTCTGCCTCGCGAAAAAGGAGGCAGAGCCTCCGGATATGCGTTCCCAGGCAGAGCCTGGGAACGAGTAGGAGTAGACGAGTAGAAACGAGTAGAAACAAACTACAAATTCAATCGGTGCGCCGTGCACACCCTACAAACTACCAAATTATACTAGCTACCAGTTACAATTTTCGGCCAACTAAAAAATAAGTAGTCATTGCCCCTTTACCTTTAACATTAATCTTACCGCGTTTTTCCAACACATACTTATCGCACAGCAACTCATAAGTTGAGTTGCTCACTTGAATTTTACCTGGAAGTCCCTGGGATTCCATGCGACTTGCTGTATTCACCGCATCTCCCCACAAATCGTAAATAAACTTTTTAGTGCCGATAACACCTGCGACAACAGGCCCAGTATTAATGCCAATACGGATGTTGAGAGGTTCGCCGCATTCGTCGCGAAATTTCATAATTTCTTGCTGCATTTCGATCGCCATTTCGGCAATAGATTCTGCATGATTTTTACAGGGAAGTGGCAAACCGCCTGCTACCATATAATTGTCACCGATCGTCTTAATTTTTTCTAAGCCGTATTTCTCGCTCAATTGATCGAAAGCTGAAAATATTTTGTTCAGCAATTCGACTAATTCTGCCGGAGACGTGCGGGAGGAGATTTCGGTAAAGCCCACAATGTCCGCAAACAGCACCGTCACCTCGGCAAATCCGTCTGCGATATTTATCTGACCTTGTTTTAGGCGATCGGCAATCATTTCGGGTAAGATATTTAGTAATAAACGTTCCGACTTTTCTTGTTCGGCGCGCAATATTTCCTCAGCTTGTTTCCGCTGTGCGATTTCCTTGTATACTCGTTGAAACATTTGATTGAATGCGACCATGAGTTCTCCCAACTCGTCATCGCGCTTGACAGAAAGAGAGTAGAAATCAGGTTTTTCTCGATCTTTGCTCAAAGCGTCTCCTGCTGCGATCAAGTCATCGCGCAGTCTCAAGATAGGTGCAATTACTGTCACCCCTAAAAAGAACATAGTTACTGAAGTGACAAAGGCTGATATAATGATGACTAGAACAGCAATGCGCCCGATAAATGCGTAGAGTTCCGGTTGAACGGTGGACGCATCGTGGCGAACAATTAAGATGTAATTGCCTCCCAAATGTCGCTCTGTCCAAGCAATATCGTAGCGATTGCCATCGAAATTGTGCTTGTGAACTATACGAGCGATGTTTAGTTGCTCTAAACTGATTTCTGGCGGTTCGCCAAGTGTATATATTAGCTCACCGTTAGCTTGGTAAATAGATACTCCCAACACTACTTGAGAATCCTTAGTAATATTTTTTACTTCTTCTTGTAAGAAAGTGCGATCGGAAATATCTTGTGTGAGCAAAAAGTCTAGAGAATCAACAGTCGTCCGAGATAGCTGTTCCAGTTGACTTAAAAGTTCATTTTCGCGGCGAAAATAAGAGGGAACTAAAATAATTCCCTCGATCACAAGAATGCTAGCAAATACCCACAAAGCTATTTGCCGAGACAATCGAGATTTGAAAAACTTCAAGAATGATACAATGCGCACTGACATAGAATTTACTATTGTACAAATGGCTAATTTAGGACATCGGAAAATATAAGACGGCGGTTGAAACCGCGCCTAGACAAACGAAGTCCGCCTCCGCGGACTGAAGAAAGAAGATAGCGCAATTTTAACCGCCCCGTCTTCAACCCGCGGAGGCGGGTTTTGTTTGTGTAGAAGCGGTTTCAACCGCCCAGTCTTCTAGTAGACCCCTTAATCTAATGATAAACAAATTAAACCAAAACTGCGCTAACTAACCTGCCTTTAAGCAGATAAGTATTCATGTCGCCCTTGCCTTTGACATGGATAATTCCTCTGTCTTCAAACACATACTTATTTTGCAAGATATCGTAAGTTGATTTTGTGACTTGAATCGCGCCGGCAATCCCGTGGGATTCCATGCGGGCTGCTGTATTGACGGCATCGCCCCAGAGGTCGTAAATGAATTTTTTGGTGCCAATAACTCCAGCAATTGCAGGCCCGGTATTGATGCCGATGCGAATGTTAATTCCTGCATGATGTTTGGCATTAAATTTTGCTAGTTCCTCCTGCATATCTAAGGCCATTTCCGCAATGCTTTCGGCGTGGTTGGTGCTGGGATTTGGCAAACCTCCCACTACCATGTAAGCATCTCCAATTGTTTTGATTTTTTCCAAGCCGTACTTTTCCGTCAGACCATCGAAGGCGGAAAAAATTTCGTTGAGAAAAACGAGCAATTCTTCTGGAGATATTTGTGCTGAAAGCACGGTAAAGCCCACGATATCCGCAAACAAAATCGTGACTTCTGCGAATCCGTCAGCAATACTGTTTTGACCGTCTTTTAACCTAGCAGCAATGGATTCGGGTAAAATATTGAGTAGCAGGCGATCGCTCTTTTCCTGTTCTTTCAACAATTCTACATTAGTTTCTTGCAATTGTGCCGTGCGTTCCCTGACTCGCTGTTCTAATTGTTTAGCATTTTGGCGCAACCTGCTGATAGATAAAGTTAATCCTGTGACGCCTAAAATCGAAAGTCCTGCTAACAGGAAAAACAGTTCTTTCAGTCCGCTGTGAGTTTTTTGAGTGATGGTTTCTAGAGGTTGAGTAATTTCTAATATGCCGCGCACATCTCCCACTTTCCAGTCTGTTTTAGGACTGTCGTGGTTAGTGTTGTGACAGTTGACGCAGCTAGGAAGGAGAATATCTGCCTCGGCATATCGAAATGCTGGCTTGCCGTGAAAATCCTCACTACGGAAAAATTTTTGTGTCGGATTTTGCGTCAAATAGGTAATAGCTTGCCGTTCAAAATTGTCTCGGACTCCGCCTTCTTTTCGCCGCCAGGGAAACGGGTAGTCGCTGTAGAGACGAACTGATACTTCGGGATTTTTGTTAGTGATATGGTTGCCGAGTTCTATTAAGAAGGTGGCAGGTACGGGAACTGTTACTTTTGTTGGTGTTGGGTTGTAGTCGTGGGTGAAGTTAATCGCTTTAGCGGTGTTGAGAGGACTGACAACATCGGAACTGTAAAGGGTGCGGGCTTCTTTAATTGCTTGGGCATAGAGGACGGCATTTTGGAGGGCTTGCGAGGAAATTAGGGTTGAGGAAAGACGAGACATATTTGCCATCGCTACTCCTACGCCTACACAAAATAAAATTGTTACTACAAGCAGAATTCGTTTGTAAATTAATTGGCTGATGGCAGCCCGACTGCTAGAAATTAACTGGCGCATGGTATCCTCCAATACTTCGGACAGTTTTAGATCTGATCGAGTGTCTGAAACCCTTACTGGCTATATGGTAAACTATTATTTCAAGGTTTAAGTCCACCGCACTCGTTGCCTAAAATGCGTTAAAAATGGCAGGGCTTCCTCGCGATAGGCTTACAGGGC
>JBDTEI010000033.1:0-5035 GCA_039922675.1 Microcoleus sp. | reverse complement strand
GAAATTTTTCCATAATTGTATCAGTCATTACTGAGAATGCAGTGCCATCTCTGCGTCCTAGTAAGTTTTTGTCCCACTCGCCGGCGAATTTTTCCCAACCCAAATCGCTGAGAATATTGCCGTGGTGGAAGACGCAAATGCGATCGCCCCGCAGTAGTTTGGGAATGCGAGTCAGGTAGTTGTATATGTCTACGGGCTCTACGTGTACCATTGTATCGTAGCAAAAGCAGACATCGGCTGTACCGGGGGTGATGCCGTCTAAGGTTAAACCGTCGAGTTTGACGTAGGAAACGCGATCTGTCCCCAAGCGCGATCGGGCGGCTTGCAGCATTTGACTGGAAATATCGGCGCAAATTAGGCGATCGCAATATTTCAGCAACAGCGAACCAGTTTTTCCGCCGCCGATCCCAATTTCTAAAACCCTATGTTCTTTTTTGATGTACGGCGCAATAAATTGCTGTTCGATCAGCGCTTCGTATTCGGTTAAGGAGTTGGCGGCACCGGCGGCTTTACCTATCCATTCGTCGCCAATATGGGCAAGTTCGGCATTAGTTTGTTGCCACTCTTGGGCGTAACTGTCCCATGCGGTTTCATAATCTACTCTTGGGCGATCGGTCATTTTTTCATCAATCATTTTTGATTATTTTATAGTATTGATGGTTGAATTTTCAAGATGTTCCGCAAGTTTAGGTAAATTATATTATTTCTTGACTACAAACTTGCTGCGTGATTTAGGCGATCGCACTTTAATATCTAATGACTGCTAAAATATGCTTCGCAGAAAATGTCTGCATAAGCTTGAGTCATCTCCTCAAAAGTATTGAGTGAATCCAATACATATTTAGCGTTTCCAGCCAACTGCTGCCGCAATGATTTATCCTCCAATAAACTAATCAAAGCGGCAACTAATTCATCCGGGCGATCGGGCGTATAAAACAAACCGTTAATTCCCGGTCTTACTTGTTCCTTAATCCCAAAAACCGGCGATGTAATAATTGGTAAATCGCAGGCCATCGCCTCCAAAATCACTCTCGGAAAACTTTCTATCCTAGAAGTGCAAACAAAAATATCCGCCGCTTTGTAATATTTTCCTGGTTTCCCGGTTTCGGGAACTACTGTCACCCTTCGCCGCAACTCTTCCGGCAATTCGCCCACCATATCGGCTAATTTACTGCTGTAAATACTCGGCCGATCGCCCACAATGAAACACCTAATTTTATTGTGCCATTTTTCAGGCAAAAGCGAAAGTGCCTTAACTAAATCCTGCTGGCCTTTGCGTTCGCACACTGTCCCCAGCAGCAAAATTACCACATCTTCGGCTGCAACACCTAAGCTTTTTCTAGCCAATTCAAAATTATCCGAATTTTCTAGTTTGCTCAAATCTAAGCCGTTATGAATCACGGTAAAATTGTAATGGCTGTTGAGAGGTAAATATCTGTCCCGCGTTGCATCCGCCACAAAAATCACCTTGTAAGGAAAGCGAAAACATTCCAAAGCTCTCGCCGCAATCTCTGAACCAAACCTGTTAAAATAAGTTTGCCAAGGTTCGCTTTCGTGCACGTTCCACACCGCCGGAATTCCGATGTTGTGCGCGGCATCAACTACAAAAAAGTTTTCTAAAGTATTGGCATAAATTGCATCTACTTTTAAACTTTCAATTTCCTTGCTAAAACTGCGGATAGCTTCATCGTAAGCATCGCGCTGATAGATGTGTTCGAGGGGATTGTCGCGCACAATTACTTCAATTCCCTGCTGTTCGTAGGCTTGACGCAGGGGCCCGTCTGTGGTGCAAAGTACGATCGGCACAATCACACCCTCAGCAGCCAATTTCACCGCAATTTCGTACTGATGCAGCGGCGCGCCCGTAAAATCTAGTGAATTGCTGCACATCAAAACCCTAACAGGATGAATACAATTATTGGTATTTGCTACTGACAACAAACCAGAATCAGCAAATTGTAACTCTCCCTTGTCCCTTCCATCAGTGACATCAGTGACATCCGTTAAATCCGCTACATAATCCGTTGCTAATCTTCCTTCTTCCTTCTTTCCCTCTTCCTTCATAAAAACCCGTCGAGGTTGAATATGAAAATACTCATCTTCTAAAGACAAGTGAGGACTGTAAAAACTATCATTTTTCCCCGCATACTTGCGCCGAAAAGCCGCCACTTCTTCAGGATTATCAGTAAAGCCCCTAGAAGTTCCCTCTTTGTGCAACAACTCGGCATCGGGACAGTAAACACAGCGATAACCCCGTTCTAACAATCGGTATCCGTAATCGACATCATTGTAAGCAACAGCAAAATTATCCTCATCAAAGCCGCCCAATTCTAAGAACAATTGACGCGGAGTAATCGTGCAAGCGGCTGTTACCGCCGAGTAATTTCGCGTTACCATCGCTTGAGAAAGATAGCCTCGATTATCCTTATTCATCAGCTTAAAAGCGTGACCGGCTAAACCATGATGGAGACCGTGAATTACCCCCGCGTGCTGAATTCTACCGTCGGGATATAAAAGCCTCGCGCCGACTGCACCGACAGCGGGAATTTGAGCGTATCCAACCATTTGACTCAGCCATCGCGGGGTGATTACTTCAGTATCGTTGTTCAAAAATAACACGTATTCGCTGTCAACTTGTTCTACAGCGCGGTTGTTAATTGCCGCAAAACTAAACTTGCCTCCAGGATTTTTGATTCGCAAAACTTGACAATTTAATTGATTTAAATATTCCAGGGTTTTGGGATCGTCGCTTTCGTTATCAATGACCGCAATTTGATAATTTTTGTAGGTTGTACTTTCTAGAGAATCGATACAGGCTTTCAGCAATTTAACTTGATTTTTAGTAGGAATAATCAAAGTTACTGACGGGCCATCATCCGGAAAATCCTGGGCAAATATGCCCAAATTTTCTTTGATAGCCCAGGCGTGCTGAGCGACACTTCCCTTAATTTCTCGGCGGTTTAGTGCGTCTTGAATGGCTTGTTGACCTGCGGCAAAACTGGATGGTTTCGCGGCCCCAGATACGGCTGTAGAACCGGGTGCGGTTCGCCAGTGATACAGCACGAGGGGCAGGTGGGCGACGCGACGAGAAATTTCGGTTGCTCTTAAGGCAAAATCGTAATCTTGCGAGCCTTCAAAACCGAGCCGTAAGCCGCCTATTTGTTGAAAAATTTCTTTTTTTACTGCGCACAAATGACCGAGATACATATAGGAAAGCAGCAGTTCCGGCGACCATTCTGGTTTGAATTGCGGGGCAAATCTGCGACCTTTGGTGTCGATTTTGTCGTCGTCTGAGTAAAGAAAATCGGTGGTTGGATGCGCGGCAAAATATAAGGCGACTTCGCCTAATGCGTCGGGAGTTAGTTCGTCGTCGTTGTCTAAAAACAGGATGATGTCGCCTGTGGCGAGGGCGGAGGCGCTGTTGGTTGCGGCGCTGATGTTGCCGTTTTCTGTGCGAAATGTGATGCGAATACGATCGTCCTTTTCGGCCCAATCTTTCAAAGTTTCAGCAACCGTGAAGTCTGTACTGTAATCATCGGCGATGCAGAGTTCCCAGTTTTGATACACTTGATTGATTACACTGTCGATCGCACTTTCGAGAAAATCTATCTGCGGATTGTACACTGGCATTACCACCGAAATTTTCGGCAGCGCTTCCCCACAGGATTTTAACCGACAAATCAAGTAATCGCGCGATCGCACATTCCACTGATTCACCTCCAACCAAGCATCATACCTATCAATCGGTTTAGGAACCACAAAACCCGCAGGTGGCAGCAAATCCCCCGGCGCAGTAAACTGTTTTTGCTGCCGATAAATCTTCCCAAACTGGCGAATCACCTTGACAATTTCCCAAGGCATCGGCACAATTCTACCCAGACGCTGTTTTCTCTCCCTCGCCCGTTGCCGAATAGCCTCCACAAAACTCGAAAACTCCTCAAATTTATCAGCACTTCGCTGCCAAATATGGTAACGTCGCACAGTCAATATTTGCGGCGCTTGAAAATACAAAATTTCCCCAGTTTCTAACTCAGCTTGCAGAGAAACGTGCCATTCACCCGGAGGCAAATCGACAAGGGCTTCAAAACCACTTTCCGAACTGTTAACCCAGTCAGGAAACACTTCGCCGACATCTTTTCGTCGCAAACCGTAGGCGCATTCTATAGCAGTGTCACCGCACAAAAAGCTTAATTTGGCAATTTTGCGCTCGTGGTGACAACACCAACCTGCAAACAAAATTTGACCCTGAAGCTGTTCCCACACCACAGGCACATCTAACGATGCTTGAATCGTTGAAACCAATAGCGGATAAGCTGCCAAAAGATGCCAATTGCCGCCCTCTTCTTTGGCTTCCAGCAGTACCTCGTGCCGTCCGGCAGGCGCTTGCAATTCAATGGTAAAACCCGATTTATGCGCAGCCGCAATATTAGAATGTGCTAGCGCTATATCGCTTCTTTCTATGCCGTAAATAGCGGCGAAACTCTTGCCTTCAATTCGCGCGCGAACTCCTACAATCTCAGTTTTTGTGTTGAAAACCCAGCCCACAATTGACAAATTGGACTCGCCAACTTGCCAAGTAGTAGGTTTGTCTAACGAAAAAATAAATTTCGGGAATAAATCGCGGATTTGGCGCTGGAATTCCCACCATCTTTGTCTGAGTTGCCACCAGTAAGAAGACTTGAATGCGGCAAGTTCAGCCTGGATATTGGCATTTTCCTGGCGCGATAGTTCCAAATCTTGCTTGGTTTGACTTTGTGCTGTTTCCAACCACAGTAACTCAGCTAACTTTTGCTCCAATTTAAATTCTTTTTCTTTGAATTTTACCTGACTCTTCCCTAATTCTGTTTCTAATTTCAAGACTTTTACTAAAGCTATTTGAAATTGCGATTCTTTGCCGGCAAGCTGTACCTGAGTTTGTCCTAATTCTGTTTCTAATTCCAGCAGTTTCGCCAAGGCTTCTTGAAAATGCGCTTCTTTGCCGGCAAGCTGTACCTGAGTTTGCCCTAATTCTGTTTCTAACTTCAGGACTTTTGTT
>JBDTEI010000032.1:0-5250 GCA_039922675.1 Microcoleus sp. | reverse complement strand
AAGTCTTGGGAGGCGCTGGCGTCGGCGCTTTAGCTGGAGTATTGTTCGGGCGGCGCAGCGTTGACGTGATCGTGATTCGCCCGGAACGAGATTTGGCAGTGAGATTGCGATCGGACATCGTGCTGCGATAGTATTGGAATCTTGCGATTAATTATTTGCAGTAAAACATTGTCGATCGCTAACTTGTGGTCTCTCGATAATTGGCTAGGCATACTATTAAGGTTGTCCCTAGCCATGTTTGTTGGCGGAATGATTGGATGGGAGCGCGAACTCAAAAACAAACCAGCAGGTTTGAGGACTCATATGCTAGTCAGCATGGGTGCTGCGCTGTTTGTTTTAATACCGTTGGCAATAGATAACAATCAAAATGCACGAGATGGGATCGGGCGCGTAATTCAAGGCATTGCTGCCGGAGTTGGGTTTTTGGGGGGCGGGGAAATTATGCGCGAATCTCAGCAGGAAATCGGCAAACCAAAAGTTCGCGGGCTTACGTCTGCTGCCGCTATTTGGTTGTCAGCAGCTTTAGGAAGTGCGGCCGGATGCGGGTTGTGGCAACTAGCATTAATTGGTGCTTTCATGTCGCTGTTTGTTCTGAGAGTTATAAAACAGTTAGAGCGTCGGAGTCGTCGGAAATAGTCTCGATTATATAATGTCTGGTAAAATAACGGTTATAACGTTTGTAGTGAGGACTAAAGTCCTCAAAATTTTATGAGGGAGGACTTTAGTCCTCACCACGAACCAATTTAATTGCGGTCGAGCGAGGTGACATAAAATTAGCTATTTCATGCCAATTATCGTTAATTAATTAGCATGAATTCAAATAAATTAGCGGTAAATTAAATTGTCATCTCACTTTGTTTTCTAGTATAGAATTAATAGACCTCTTGCAGAAATCTTCGAGTCATAGAGCAACCGCAAATATCGGGCAGATAAACACCGATTGACGCAGATGGTTTCAGGATATTTTCAGATTTTTGCAAGAGGTCTAATATATGTCCAGCCCGATAAATAAAGAAAGCTGATTAATTTTTTTCATAATTCTTGGGCAAATTTATCGATTCCAAAGACTCTTGCCGGACGCGACCCGCCATCGCAGCTAACTGCAAGCTCATAAAAGCATTTAAATCTTCCAAATCGCACTTCGATGAGGAAAAATTGTGCTGCATTTCATTCTCCGCTGCTAAACTCAGATATCCAGCAGCAATGGCTTGTTGTACAACTTCACGAATTATCATAATGTAACTTTTCCTTACTAAATTTGAATGTATCAAAAGCCAACTAATTACTAGCAGGAATTTTCCGAGGCAGTATCGCCAAAGATTTCAAATTCTTTGAGTTCGCGAGACTCTTGTTTAACCAAACCTGACATAGCTGCTAGTTGCAAAGTCATAAAAGCATTTAAGTCTTCCAAGTCATACTTGGTGGTAGTTAAAATCCGCCGCAGTTGATTTTCGGCTTCAAGAGTTAGATAACCTACGGTCAGAGCTTGTTGGGCGAGGTCGCGAATCAGTACCATCACAGTTCGGGGTTTTATTGGTTGAATAGCCTGAGTATCAACGGTTTTCACTGACTCCGCAGTGACGGCTATTGCTCAATTTGTGTGACATTTTTAGGGGCTGGTGGTGACAGCCGGAGTCCCAGAGTGTGACTAAGTATTTGCACGGATGTGACGAGGATCACGTGGGGTGGGAGACGGGGAGTGTGGGAGATGGGGAGTGTGGGAGATGGGGAGTGTGGGAGATGGGGAGTGTGGGAGATGGGAAAATATTCCCTCTTCCTTCTTCCTTCTTCCTTCTTCCTTCTTCCTTCTTCCTTCTTCCTTCTTCCTTCTTCCTTATTCCTTCTTCCTTCGGAAGCCTTCTACCTTCAGAAGACGCTCACCGTCTATAATCAGCAAGTTAAATATTTACGGCAAGATCTATGGAACCAGCACATAACGATTTGTTACAACAAATAGCCCGACTATCGGAAACTTATGCTAATTTAGCCGATCGCCTCTCCCAAGCAGCCAAACAACTGCAAGACTCGGGCCTTCCTCCCTCCGATAGCTTACTGCAAGAAATTGCCAGCTACAGCCGTAACTTTGCAGGAGTCCAAAAACAAGCTCTCGAACTCAACAAATCTGCCCTCGCGCCGGGGGAAATTACTTCCCTCAAAGATATTCAAAACTTAGTCGAGACTGTCGCAACTTCCGCAGGTAAAGCAGAAATTCGCGACGCAGCTTTGAAAGTGCTCGATCGAGTATTGGCGATCGCCCACCGCGAACAAAGCGACTTCGCGCCCTTACAATCAGTGCATAGCAGAGCCCGCGAACTCCAGCGCGCCATTTCCGAATCAACCCCAACTCAACTGCATTCCGACGCAGAATCCCTAGTAAGCGGCAAACACCCCGTTGCAGCAGTGCTCGCCCTAGTGGAACAGCAAGACAAATTAAACGACGAAGAGTGGGTAATCCTCGAAGAAACAGTCAGCGCCGCTTTTGGTAAACAAATAGCCGTCGCCATTTCCAGAGGCAAATTAACCGTTGTCCAGATAGTAAAAGCAGCCCCTGCAAAAGTCCAATCCGTACTTGAAACAGTCGCAAAACCAAAAATCAGCGCCGAACCTTTGCCCGAAGTGATTGTCATCCCGTCGGGAAATATCGCGCCGAAACAAGTTACAGTTGCGCCAGAAATCAAGATTTTGGAATCCCCCGCCGCGACGGCCCCCATGCACGAGGTGATTATCGTTCCTAGCGTGGAAGTACCTAAATCCCTCCAAACAACGGGTTCCGGTAATATTGTCTTTGGGGCACCTCGCGAGATTCAACAAGCTCCAGTAGCAGGTGGTTTGGGATTGAAAGTTTTGGCGCACATTCAGGGAATTGGCGATCGAACTTTCGGTGCTCAAGAATACGCCGGTACTAAAGCTAAAGGCCTCCGCGTCGAAGGTTTTCAAATTAGTATCGAGCCACCAATTCCCGGCTTAAAAGTCGAGTACATGGCTCACGTCGAAGGTGTTGGCGATACTCCTTGGCTCAGCGAAGGGGAATTAGCGGGTTTTCGGGGTCAAGCGAAACGAATTGAAGGATTTGCCGTGCGGTTGAGCGGGCCACAAGCTGATAAGTACGACGTATTTTATACCGCTCACATTCAGAATATCGGTGACACCGAGGTGTCCTCCAACGGCGATTATTGCGGCACTCGTGGCAAAGCTTTGAGAATTGAGGGGATCAAAGTTTGGATCGCACCGTCTGCTAGTTCTCAAGTTGCGGCGCCTGTGGGTTTAAAAATGTTGGCGCACATTCAAGGAATTGGCGATCGAACTTTTAGCGATAAAGAATACGCCGGTACTAAACGTCAAGGCCGCCGCGTCGAAGGATTTCAAATTAAAATAGAGCCTCCGACTGCTGGTTTAAATTTGCAGTACATGGCTCACGTTGAAGGAGTTGGCGATACTGCTTGGCTCGATGAAGGGGAGTTGGCTGGTTTCCGGGGAAAAGCTAAGCGAATTGAAGGATTTGCTGCGCGACTGACTGGGCCGCAAGCTGATAAGTACGATGTATTTTACACCGCTCACATTCAGAATGTCGGCGATACTCCTGTTACTTCTAACGGTCAATATTGCGGGACTCGCGGCAAAGGTTTGAGGGTTGAGGGGATTACTGTTTGGGTTGAGCCGAAAGTGTAAAAATTTAGGTTTATTGTCGTTCAATAAATTTGAGAAACCGGGTTTCTTCCTAGATTTTTGGTATCAACCAAAATTTGTCGCATCAACCCGGTTTCTGGGCACCCAACGAATTTTAGAAGTTAGCAAAATGCTGCGGACTAAAGTCCACACTACAAATCAATTTTGTTTTTAATTTACCGGACACGACATTATTTCTAGATTTTTGGTACTAACCGAAATTTGTCGCATCAACCCGGTTTATGGCCAGCTAAGGAATTTGAAAAACCGGACTTAGCAGGTAGTTAAAAACTTTACAAAACTTGCCCTCGGTTACAAAAAACACCGACATCGAATCGATCGACAATAAATCGCAAATAATAGGCCTCGACTTGTGAAATTGATATTTTTACTATTGCTGCATTCTCTGTAATTACACGGTTGCGGAATGGTAAAGGATCTGCATAGAATATATTTGTAGGTTGGATATGTGTGAGTTGACAGGAGGGTAGAATTTGAGTTAGCCTCGGTTCGTAGAATAAAAATTTATTTACAGTAAAAAACACAACATTCAGATGCTGGCGATCGCGCTTTTGCCTGAATGGTTAATTAAAAAAAATCTTAAAAATCCCGTTACACTTGTTCCGAAGTTTTTAGTTCAATACTCGCAGGTAAGTATGTCTTGGCCAGCAGCCGACCGTCCCGAATCTGTAGCAACTGATAGCGAATCGTCCTATCAACTTTCACCGATCCAGCAGGGGATGTTGTTCGAGGGCCTTTCGGGCCAACAGTCAGGGGTAGATATCGAACAGGTACTGTGCAGCCTGGGCGAAGAATTGAATGTTTCAGCTTTTGTCGATGCTTGGCGCCAAAGTGTCGATCGATATCCAGTTTTGAGAACGAGTTTTAGTTGGTTGGATCGAGAGGTGCCGGTGCAAACTGTACACCAAAAAGTCGAAGTGCCAATTTTTGATGAAGACTGGCGCAGTTTATCGGAGGACGATCGCGCCCGCCAACTCGCAACCTTTTTGCAAGCCGATCGCCTGCAAGGATTTGACCTCACTCAACCGCCGCTGATGCGTTTGGCTTTGTTCCGAGTTGCGGAAACCCAATACAAACTCATCTGGACTTATCACCATATTTTGCTTGACAGTACCTCTGCAATAACTGTTTTGCAAGCAGTTTTTACCTTGTACGAATCCCTGACTGGCGATCGGCAATTAGAATTAACACCGCCCAATGGCGATCGAGATCGCAGCGCTCAAATGCAGCAAGATATCTCGAAAACAGAAGCATTTTGGAGGCAATACTTAAGCGGTTTGTGCGATCGTACTCCTTTGATTGGCGATTTTTCCCCGGTAGGGAAGATAGCAAACCCGCAAGAAAATTTACCATCACCAGAAATCAGGCTTTCTAGCAGTGTTACCGCAGCTTTAAACTCTCTAATTCAAGAACAACAACTAACCCTGAATACCCTACTGCAAGGAGTCTGGGCTTTACTCTTGAGCCGCTGTTCCGGTTCGGAAGATGTAGTATTTGGATCTATTTGCAACAGTCGATCGCCAAATATAGAAAAAACAGAACCAGCAGTAGGATTGTTCATCA
>JBDTEI010000031.1:0-4451 GCA_039922675.1 Microcoleus sp. | reverse complement strand
CACCCCCGATCGCTTCAAAGATGCCTGCAATTAATGCACGGTTTGTCTGTGTGGATAACGGGGATTGTGTTACGATTGAATCAGCGCAAAAAAAGCGCTGTATTGTTTGCTTGATATGTGACATAATTAAAAAGTGATCTGATCCGCATTAAAAAGTGATCTGATCCGCGCTCTTTTAGGAGTCCGGTTGATTAGAAAGTAGTCGGCGCTCTTTTATTAGGAGTCCGGTTTGTAGTTTGGTAGTCTACCTTTGCCTCCCCCTCCATGGAAGACGACAAAAGTATTCTATTTAAAAAAAACAAAATAAGCGCTCGAAGCATTAAGCCGCGAGCGCTTCTTCATTTTGTGTCTGTGTTTTGACTTCAGAATTGACATATCGATCTAAATGATTTAGATATATCCACATTGCCTCTTCAAAGAAGACAGATCGCGATACTCCCAAAGGTACGGCATATTTGTCCGATTCTGATATCAACTCTGGCGACAGAGCTAATCCTACTTTAAGTTTTCTGGTACTCGGCAGCATAACGGCTTTCTCACCATTCAATAAATACATCATACACGCGGGGCAGCATAGCGATCGAAGGGTATGAGGTTTTGACAACGTTTTTCATCCTCTAATTTTGCTTGACTCTTCCCTTTTGCTAGATGCACAAGCAGAAGAGGGAGAAAACCAAAGGGCGAACCAAGAAATGCAAGCAATTTCTTAGCAGGTTTTTCAACAGGCTATCAACAGGTGTTAGCAAATTGCTTGGTTAACGAGGCAAAACCTCATCAAAACTCACATACTTCACTCGGCTTCAAGTCAACTAAACCTAGACCTTGATAGGGAGATTCTTGGCAGTCGCCGTTGTCCGGTTCGGCGTTCCAGTCGGCAATTTTTGCCAGATGCCGCCTCACTAGCCAGTTATGGTAGTCGATCGCCTCACCGAAACTCTCGCAGAAAAACTGCTCATTGAAAGATTGTAGGGTAGATCGCACTTGATACCAGTGCGGCTCTAGTTGGCAGATCGAAGTCTCGCCAATATCCACAATCTCCATAGAGATTAAGGGGATTGTGGGCGCTGGCGGTTCGGTAGGTGGGTTGTCGAAAAACTCTAGGTCAAAGGCTATAAGCTACTTCCTGATCTTCTTGCCAGTTTTCCAATATCTAAGGGCTGTTTGAGGCCCCTTTGCACCCCCTTTGAGGCCTCTCTGCATTCCCTTCAATGCGCCTCTTCATCGGCTTCTGGAAGTCCCCAAGGGCCATGCCTTACCTCACTTTTGCGATCGCCAGCGGTATCTGGTACACCATTTGATCCAATAATTAGGGCCGTTGATTGACCGTTGATTGGCCCTTCCGTTCCTTCCGGATTTTGGCTCCAGCACGCCGCATCCGCCGTGCGATCGCAATTAGCCTGGTTCAACCCCCGTCACGCTTTTGGGTAAACCCGCCCGAAAAATCACCTCGGCAGTTAACCTTAGTTCTGGGAATGCCAACGACTCAACCGTGTCATCGCCCCGAAACTGTTTGACCTGATACTCCCCGTCTACAAGAAAGCAAACCGAGATGGTTGGTTGTTTGGGGCTGCCGATAAACTTGCGACCGCCTAAACCGAGGTAGTCAACAATCCAGTATTCGGGGATGCCCATTTCCTCATAGTCAGCGAACTTGAAATGGTAATCATCTCGCCAATTGGTGCTGACGACCTCTACAGCCAGTCGCACCGAACTGCCCATCGTAATGATGGACTCCCTTTTCCAGCGCGGTTCGGACTGGCAAGCAGCGGGCAACTCCAGAACGATTACATCTGGCTGATAACCTGCCTCGTTGCGGACGGGTTTGAGTAGGTATTCTTTCGGCACAATGCAGGGTAATTGTTGCTGCCGAACCTCTAAAAACACTTCGCCAGAAATAAACCCGGCTACGGCCGAGTGGTCACCAGTTCCTAAAGGCATTTCGACAATTACTCCATTGTGTAGCTCGTAGCGTTTGACCGAGTTCTCTGGATACCAGGCCACGAATTCGTCAAACGTAACTGTTTGGGGGATTGCTTGGGTTTGGATCATGATGTTCTCCTTTGCTAGACGTTCACTAGACATTAGCTAGCTTCCTTGCTTTCCTTGCCCCGCTTGCCGTTTTTGGCGGGTGCGTCTTGAGCCATTTGTTTTCTCTATATGCGTTTCGACTTGCGCGACGGGCAAATCAACTTGCGGTCAATTTGTTATTGGCTTTTGTCTACTAATGAATTTACAAGGGTTTCAATGCGCGGGAAAGAGTTTGCATCAAAATTATTCAAGCTCTTGCAAAAATCCGAAAATACCCTGAAACCATCTGCGTCAATCGGTGTTGCATCTGCCCGATATCTGCGGTTGCTCTATGACTCGAAGATTTCTGCAAGAGGTCTAATCAAGCTCTTGACTTTTTACATTTATCGCGTACAGTCCAGCGTCTTCTTGGAATGCGCGAAAAAAAACCGAGTTACTGAGAGCTAGTGACAAAATGCAAATTTTGAGGTAAACAGCACATCGCCGGTGCGATTCCACCGGAAAAAAAATAATTCATGGCTCGCGGGTAGGGAGTCCCGCCCGAAAAATCTGCTCGGCACTCAACCTCAGTTCGGGAAACGCCAACGACTCAACAGTGTCATCGCCCCGAAACTGTTTGACCTGATACTCCCCGTCTACAAGAAAGCAAACCGAGATGGTTGGTTGTTTGGGATTGCCGATAAATTTGCGACCGCCCAAACCGAGATAGTCCACAATCCAGTATTCGGGGATGCCCATTTCCTCATAGTCGGAAGCTTTGAAAAAATAATCATCCCGCCAGTTGGTGCTGACGATCTCTACAGCCAATCGCACCGAGGAACCCATCGTGATGATAGATTCCCTATCCCAGCGCGGTTCGCACTGGTGTAGAGCCGCTTCGTCTAAGACAATCACATCAGGCTGATAACCAGCCTCGTCACGAGTGGGTTTAAGCAGGCAATCACCGGGGATAAAGTAAGGCAATTTCAGTCGCCTGATTTCTGCGCTGATTTCGTCCCGAGTAAAACCCGTAACAACGGAATGACGGCCAGTTCCTAAAGGCATTTCGACAATTACTCCATTGTGTAGCTCGTAGCGTTTGACCGAGTTCTCTGGATACCAGGCTGCGAACTCATCAAACGTGAATGTTTTAGTTATGGTTTGGGTTTGGATCATGGTATCTCCTGTGTTTGGTTGGCTTGTCCCGGCTTGAGCAACTTACCCAGCCCCTGGAAGTCCCCACGGGTCGATGCCGTGTTCTCGCAGCAGCCGTTCGTAGTGGTCGCGTTCCATCCTAATCTCATCATCCACCCAGAAAGCCTCGCTGATATCGCGTTCAAGTTGCCGGACACGTTGGCTCAGTAGTTGGTTGCGCTCAAGTTCGGTACGGGTAACGTCAAACGCATTGTCAAAGCGACGCTCCAAAGTTTCAGTCAGCAGGGCCATAACCAGACTTAACGCTTGTTTGTTTCCCCGTGCCGCCTGCCACAGCCAGTAAGCGCCGACAACTTCTAGCGGTAAGGCACGAATCCGACTGCCTCCCCGCACTTGCTCAGCATCAGGTTCTATTTCAGAATTCGCGGGCGTATAACCTTCTCCCAGCAAAGATTTGAGTGCTTTTGAACGTTCTTTTCGCGGTCTAAGCTGTTTCAAGACTCCCATGTGACAGCGATCCCAAAAACTGAACAGTGATTGGTAATCAAACCCAAGTAGGATTCATGGCAACTACCGAATAGATGAATACGCTTCTGATGGGATGGGTAGTAAGCACTATAAACAAGCACTTGTCCCACAGCACACTTCCATTGCTTAACTTGTTTAACCTCAATAATCTCTGTTGAAGTTAGAAGGTCAATACCACCTACTGGGGTTAGAACCTCTCGCTCACCTCTCAGCTTCGACTGAAGCTTCTTCACATACTCGCTTTCCTTGGCTGTTTTTCTCCCAGGCTTCTGAAAGTGAACAATTATATTTTTAGGTGGAATGTGTGCAATCCCATGTTCACCAATAGCCTCAAGCAACATAAGAGCTTTCAAATTTCCTTTACTTGCCTGATACCCCCAGTAGTCAATCGCCTCCTCCAAAGAAACAGCCTTGATACGGCTTTGCCCTCTTTTGCCTGAATTTGGCTCAATTTCTAGAGTGTCGGCACCTGGGCAATGCTGATAGCGAATACGACTGAAAAAAAAGCTGGCGTTTCTTCCTGACAAACCAACACACTCGGCCACTTGTGCCTGACTCATTCGATACGAGCCATCGGGCAACATAAACCCATCAACTGTTAGCGAACCTATTTGTACTCCTGCTCTGACTGCTCTCACCGATTCACTCATAAATGCTCCTCACTTTGAGACTTTGCCTGCCAAATATTGGGTATACACCAAACTTCGATAGGTGAGTCTTGGTGTATACACCCTATTGTTCAACCTGGTTTTTCAAGTAGC
>JBDTEI010000030.1:0-4988 GCA_039922675.1 Microcoleus sp. | reverse complement strand
TAAGCGGCATAAGTGGTGGAATTTTGTTTCTAGCCGAGACGAGCGCATTGAGCAAGCCAAGCACGATTGGGTGGAGGGGCGGTTTGCTCCGGTTCCTCAAGAGACAGAATTTATTCCGCTGCCATTCGAGCCGCCTAATCAACCGGAACAGCCTTTGTGAAGAGCGCCAGCCATCTAATTATTGATGAACTGTTTTTTGGATTCAGAATCCGGTCTTTTCTCTATTTGAGGCAACAAACGCTCATATTCGCTATTCGCGAATGTAGAATGAAGCAAAGTGAGCGATCGCCAAAAGTGATGTTAAAACCCCAAGATATAGTTGCAATACTAAAAGTCCACACTTGGCAAAACTCTGATTGGATTTACAGCACCCTCGCCCAAAGCGATAGCATGAGCGCGTCAGAAGTTCATGCAGCACTTTCAAGGGTGTGAGGCAGCAGGTCTCTATAATGGCGAAAATAGGAGAATTGTGAAGCAAGCACTCCTAGAGTTCTTGGTGCATGGACTGCGCTATGTGTTCTACACCCAACCCGGCCCCTTAAGTCGGGGAATGCCAACAGCGCATTCGGCCCAACCGTTGAAAAGTAAGCTGGTTGCCTCACCTTTGGAAGTTTATGTATGGCCAGATCCAGAGGGTATGGTGAGGGGGCAGGCGATCGCGCCCCTGTACCGCTGTGTCCCCCAAGCGGCCAAGAACGATCCAGAACTCTACGCTTTACTTAGCCTGATTGACGCACTCAGGGTAGGTCGGGTGCGGGAGCAACGCTTGGCAGAAGGCGAACTTGAAAACAGGCTCGTCACTCTATGAACCAGCAGATATGGATGCTGGAAACAGTCGCCCGGGTACTCTGTCAAGTACCCACTACCATCGTCTTCACAGGAGGGGCAAGTCTGCTGATGCAAAATAGCTAGCTATATCTCTTCATATCTACTCATTTTCTATGTTATAATCATAAAATGAGTAAGGTATCCATTTCTGAAGCGGCAAAACTAAAGGGAGTAAGTAGTTGGACAGAATTAATTACATAAAAATTGGTCTGAAATCTTTACTTAGGAATGAAAATTTAATAACTTAAGCGATTGCTCGTTACTTTCGCTCTGCCTGGTAATGCAGATCCGGAGGCTCTGCCTCGTTTGATCTGGCAACTTACAGGAGAGAGGACTGTAGGAGGTGCTTAAGTTATTAAGTTTTCGATCCTTAGCAAAAATTAGCAAGAAATCATAATGTAATTAATTCTGTCGGGTTACTTAATCGATTTTTAAAGTTATAAATTATGCCTTTAAATAAAAAAATATCCGTTAATACACGGTATAAAAGTATCATAGCTTAATTGCTCGATAAAAATAAGTAAAAACCGATTGTGACACTTGAGGGTGCGGAATGTGGGCTATAACTCAATACAGTCGGGTTAAGAACAATCTGAGGTCTCAAAGATGCCTGTATCTCCCAAAAACTCGTGAGATTAAATTCGTTTGAGAGCGTTAACTGAACCGTATTGGGCTATAAATCACCGATTATTGAAGGAAATATCAGGTTTGGCAAACTTATTTTCCAAGCTTTTCTTCGTTTAACTGTCCGCGCTCATCATCAATATCACCATTCTTATTGATTACCCTTATGAAGACTGAACGAACCCGTAATTCAACAGACTTGGCAGTCAATTGTTGCAATCTAGACTCTAGCATTCCAACATTCTGAGGAGTGATGGTACGGGGTGTTCTGACCACGGCTATAATGATTATTTTGTCCCCATCTGGATTAAATCGCAAATCGGTTAGGAAAGTGCTGGGAATATCTGACAGACTTGAAATAAGTTCGTGCCGAACTTGCTGTTCAAACTGTTGCTTTGCCAGTGATTTTTGAAAATTTAGACCCAACAATACTATCAATAATATTAATATTGAAAAACTGATTAGATTTCGTAATATTAATTTCTTAAAACCTTGATCTAAATTAGTGATTTTGTTATATCCATGCAACCACAATACGACTGAAGCAGCTACCTGAATCGATATGAAGTTAGTAAAAAACAGCAGAAATGCACCTGTAGCTAATTGGGCTTCACCCCGCATCAACAAAATGCTACAAGCCGAAAGTGGCGGCACGAGTGCCGTGGCGATCGCCACACCGACTAAACCTACACTCAGTCTTGGAGAAATGGTAGCATAGGCACCAGCGGCACCACCCGCCAAGGCAATCATCAAATCCAGAATATTCGGTGCTGTGCGCGAAAAAATTTCTTTCCCGAGTGGGACATCCTGATGAATTTTGCCAATAATCGCCGCGATTATTAGTACAGTTAGGACTCCAGCAATTTCCGTTAGGACTGCTTTGGACAGGAGTAGGTTATCACCTTCCACTAAGCCCAGTGCAACACCTGTGATCGGGCCAAGGAGCATCGCAATAATCATGGCACCGATGACGACGGCGCTACTATCGGCAATTAGTCCATAACAAGCAACAATGGTGGCGAGAGCATTCATCACCATATAGGGGATAGTGAGTAATGAATTTTCTTCAATACTCTGACATATAGACAAGCGCTCATTGCTCAATTCGGATGGCATTTTGATCAATCCTGGGTACTACGTTTCAGACGGTGAAATTTCACCCATTGCCCGGAGAAGCGGTGTAATCGTTAAACCTTGGATAAAAATGGAGAAGGCAACGACGGCAAATGATACCGTCACAATCTCATTTCGATAGGGCAACTCAGGCGGCAAGCCCAGTGCTAATGCCAAAGCTAATGCGCCCCGCAACCCTCCCCAAAATAAAATGTGCTGATGCTTTGTCTTCACCCGTAGGGGAGAACGAATAAAAAAAGCACAGCAAAGATAAGTTGAAATGGCTCGACCTAAAGTGACGAATAAAATCGCAATTATAACTGGTATCAACACCGAGACGAAATTCTGATGCGCTTCCAGCATTCCCATCAGCAGGAAAATCAGAGAATTGGCAACAAAAGCAACGTATTCCCAAAAAGATTCAACAGCTTCTCTTCCTTTGTCAGAAATGGCTCCTAGCGAACCGATATTCCCCACAATTAGCCCAGCCGTGAGTGTTGCCAGAACCCCTGAAACATGGAGATGTTCTGCCAGCAGAAAAGAGCCATAGGCAGCAATTGTTGTGAAGGTAATTTCGACTAGATGATCTTCGGTTCGCCCAGCCAATAACAATACGCCGCCTGCCACCACTGTTCCACAAGCCAAGCCCCCGATGATCGTCACGACTAAAGATTGGGCAATGCCCATCGGACTGATGTCGCCGCCAGTGGCGATCGCGATCGCAATCCCAAAAGCAACCGCAGCCGTACTGTCATTAAATAGACTTTCGGCTTCAACTAATTGTCGGAGTCGTCCGTGAACCCCAGCTTCTTTGAACGTGGCAATCACCGAAACCGGGTCAGTGGCAGCAATTAGTACACCGAATAGCAGCGATGCAATCCACTCCCAATGGGCGAGATAGTGCATCCCAATCGTCGTAATACCCGCCGATAAGAGCACTCCCACTGTTGCCAATGTGAGGACAACAGGTAAGTCTTTGCGGAGTTCTTGCCAATTAATATAAAAAGCAGCTTCAAAGATGAGGGGTGGCAGGAAAGCATTGAAGATGAGTGCTTTTGTTAGTTGAATATTCGGTGCAAACGGGAGCAATGCTAAAACTATTCCCGCAAAGACTAGCCCAACACTGTAGGGCAACCGGAATCGCCGTGCTAGCATGGCTACAACAGCGGCAATAAGTAATAACAACTCAATTTTTTCGATACTTAACATAAGGTAATTTGGTTCTGATGCTCAATTAAGTAGATAAATTGTCAGGTTAATTTGCGCCTACTTACTTAGTCATCAGTCGTTTAGTTATGATCTCAAATCCGCTGATATCGGAATGATATTCGAGTGCTGTCCCCGTTCGGGAGCGCAATGATACCAAAAAGTAGGGTGCGGAGCGAATAATCAGATTTTTGCTTTTTTACTCACAATCTCACAACTGACGCACCCTAGCGCTAAAATCCTCACTAATAACTAATGACTAATGACTAATGACGACTGACTACTGACTACTGATTAAAGTGTCAAAGATTGAGGATTTGTCTCGATCAATTTGGCTAAATCTTGCAAGAAAGATGCAGCATCAGCACCGTAAATAATCCGGTGATCGCAAGTAATATTCACCTGCATTTGCCGCTTCACTCCCATTAAGCCTTCCTCGTTGGCTACGACTTGCGGCCGCGAAGAGCCGATCGCCAAAATCGAGCCTTGATTCGGGGGTAAAATGGCATCAAACTTATCTACTCCAAACATTCCCAAATTGGAAAGAGTAAAAGTTCCCGTGCTGTATTCGTCAGGTTTTAACTGTTTGGCGCGGGCGCGATCGACTAAATCCTTCCAACTACGGGAGAGAGAATATATGTCGAGGCGATCGGCATTTTGCAACACCGGCGTAATCAAACCGCCGCCATCCATCGCCACCGCTACCGCCACATTAATATCAGCACGGTGTTGAATTCCCGACTCTACATAACAGGCATTCAGCAGAGGATGTTTTTGTAAAGTTACTGCTACTGCTTTAGCCAGCAGAGCCGTCATTGTGACACCTTTGGGCTTAATTTGTTTGTAGAGTTTGTCCAGATTATCAGTAGTAATTGTGTAGCCAACGCGGAAACATGGCACGCTCAAACTTGCTTCCATATTGCGGACTACCGCATTTTGTAGCGCATTCATCGGTACTCTGTTACCGGAAAGCGCCGCCGCTGGGATTGGTGCGGGTGCGGGTTTTGCTGCTGCGGGTGCGGGTGCTGCGGGTGCGGGTGTTGCGGGGACTGTGACTGGTTGCTGAACCGGGGCTGGTTGGGCTTTACCGGCTGCTGCTTCCACATCCTCTGCCACAATCCGGCCGTTGGGGCCGCTGCCTTTGAGAGAATTCAAATCTACTTTAAATTCTTTGGCTAATTTGCGAGCGCGGGGAGAAACGATGCTGCGCCCGTTTT
>JBDTEI010000029.1:0-5773 GCA_039922675.1 Microcoleus sp. | reverse complement strand
ATGACAATTTTGCTCAGCACTTTACTGGGCCGAGAATTACCGATTTTGTCGCTACAAATCCTCTGGCTGAATATGATCAACTCGATCACGATGACTGTACCGCTGGCTTTTGAGCCGAAGTCACCGGGAGTGATGCAGCAACAACCGCGATCGGTTAACGAACCTTTCCTGACTGAAAGTCGGATCAAGCGGATCTTGGCTATTTCTCTTTACAACTGGACGATAATTTTCGGAATGTTTGAATGGGTGCGCCAAGCAGATTGGGGAACTTTGCCGCTCGCCCGGACAATGGCAATTCAAGCTTTGGTAATGGCGAGAATTTTTTACCTGTTGAGTCTCAGCCAGTTGCTACCTTCTTTGATGGCTAAATTTAGCGGTTCTAAGCAAGAAATTAGCGGTGCTCCCGCCCTCGGTGTCGGCATTGTCATCGCGATGCTGTTGCAGGTTGTCTTTGCTAATTCTCCGTTTATTAATCGCATCTTCGAGACGGCTCCGATGAACTTGGATCAGTGGCTGATTTGCTTCGGCGTCGCCCTACCAATGATCGGCGTTGCGCTGTCTGTCAACCGTTTTGATCCGCCCAACTAACAGAATTCGGCATTCATCAAAGGTTCGTAGTGAGGACTTTAGTCTGCATCCATGACGCTTGACTCAAGTCCTCACTACAAACCAATTATAGTTTATTATCAAAGGCGCTATCGCGTAAATAAACCCACAATAAAATAATCATAGATAAACCACAAGAAACTTTCCAAAGAAATAGCCACCAAGGACTCCACCACGCGCCAGTTTGTACTTCGACAATATCTGAGCAACCAAATAAGAAAAAAACTAGGGTGGTAATCAGGCGATGAGTTCTGGTTTTTCCTGATGTTTTCACGGCATTAAGAGCGAAACCAATAGCAAAGCAAAACCAGATAAATGCTTCAATATAATTGCCATTCACATAAATTGTTTCTAATAATTTAGATTGTGCTTCAGCTTGTTCTAAAGAAGCCGGATTTGCCATGATTTGCCATGAATAAGCACCACCTATTCCCAGCAAAATAAATAGAATTGTTAGTCTGATTGCTGCACCTTTTGTGAGCTTCATAATTAAAAGTTAATCGTGTTTTGCCCAGCATACGATACAGGGAATTTTCGATGGTAAGACGGTTCACATTTTTATCATTAAACCTGTTGCAAAAATCCGAAAATACCCTGAAACCATCTGCGTCAATCGGTGTTGCATCTGCCCGATATCTGCGGTTGCTCTATGACTCGAAGATTTCTGCAAGAGGTCTATTAACTAAAATTTTTAGCACTCACCCACAGATTGCATAAAAAAACTAAAGTTTGAAGGTCTTAAGGCGTCCGCGACTTTTTAGATGAGAGTTCGGGAACCGGGCGGGCGATCGCAACTTCAAGTTATTAATAGCCCGCGTCAAACCAAATACCCGGTGTCTTTACGAGCTTTTTGCAACAGAAGACCTGCTTCGAGGCAGCTATTTAAAATTTTGGGGCCCGCCAGTGGTTTTACCTTATTTGATATTAACAAGCAGTTTAGAATATATTGCGATCGCCCTTGCCCTCTCGCCCGGTAACTTCAGCATCGGATTCGCCCTGCGCGAATTCCGACACTCGGACATCAAATCCGGCGTTTCCATCTCGCAATCCCCCGCAAATCCCCAGCCAGATACAGTATTCACAGGTTTAGCAGACGGTGTTTACCTCTACGGCCAGTCCAACAAGCCAGATGAAATTAAAAAAGAATATTTTGTATTTGAAATGTGGCAGAGTAAAGTAATTGGGGCTTTTTACCTGCCTCAGTCTGATTTTTACTGTTTTTACGGCAGTCTAGACCGAACTCACTTAAATTTAACAGTAGTGGACAGTTTCGAGGGCGCTAGCTCTTCCTACTCAGTAAACCTGCAACGGTATCAGCAACTTTCCGCCCTTAGCGACAACGATCGGCGAATTTTGGGTATTTGCAAGGAAGCTCACAAACAGGAAGTGTGGGGAAAGTAATACTATTTGCGATTTTCGCCTTGGGAATTTTCGATTGCAAATGACTTAGTGCATAAGAGTTTGGACTTTGCCTAGAGTTGCATTCTTTTGTAAAAATGGTATAACTAATACCTACGCGATTTTCTTGCTTTGTTGGGTATAGCGGCGAAGCGAAACGAAAACCTATTTGTTCGGTACGAGTGCCTCAATCCAACCTAATTTATAACGCGATTTTCCCGTTTGGCGAAGATATTGTTTAACAAAAAAACAGCTCTCATCCCATGCCTGAAGTCAGCGGATGTTAGCTGTATACTGCTTAACAAGGCAGCGGTAGGGTGCGTCAGACAGCAAACAGGAAATACCGGAAAAAATGTAAGGATCTGACGCACCCTACAACACTCCCGGCTGACTGGCGCTGCGCCAGCAGCCAGGATTCAGGAAACAGCAGTAAAATTGCTCCTGAGTCGAGAATTTCGGACGGACACCACACACTCGACAAGATGAAACTGCGTCGGAAAACACTATCAATAGTTGGTATTACCATCGCTGGACTAACTGGCATTCTCTATGCAGCCTCCTCCAGCATCCTTTTGAGCAGCCTTGTCAAAGCAGAAGAACAAGAAGCCACACAAGTTGTCAAGGGAGCGCTCAACGTGTTTGGCCAAACCGCCGATGATTTCAACTCGCGCTTTGCCGACTGGTCAGCCTGGGACGACAACTACGCTTTTATCCAAAACGGTAACAAAGAATTTATCGCCTCCAATTTGATTCCCGAAGGACTGGCTAATGTGAGAGTTAATATAGCCATATTTGTCAATACTTCTGGCAAAATAGTTTACGGTACGGGTTTAGACAGTCAAAAGGTGAAACTAACCGCTGTTCCAGAAGCCTTAAAAGAGCACATTTCTCTCAGCGACCCGTTGTTGCAGCACCCCAACATCAACAGCAGCCTCGCTGGTATCCTGCTCCTACCCTCAGGGCCGATACTGATTGCTTCCCGACCAATTGTCACTACAAAAAATACTGGCCCGATTCGAGGCACGCTGATATTCGGGCGCAATTTGGATGCTGCGGGCATTGAGAAGCTTTCTAAAATTATTCGCTTGCCACTGATTGTACACAGCGTTAATGAGCCTCATTTGCCTGCTGATTTTCTGAAAGCGCGGCACAAACTGTCGGCAAAAAAACCGATTTTTGTGCGTCCTGTCAGCGAAGATTTGATGGCGGGTTATACTCTGATTCGGGATATTTACGATCGACCCGCGCTGCTGCTGCGAGTTGATATACCCAGAGAAATCTACCGCCAAGGTCAAATTAGTTTGCTGTACCTGCTGGTGTCTGTAACGTTAGCGGGCATTGGGTTTGTCGGCTGCACTCTGCTGCTGCTAGAGTATCTGGTACTGTCTCCCTTGAGCAGTTTGGCTTCATCAGTGAACCGCGTCAGCAGTAGCCAAGACCTCTCGATGCGGCTACAGGTGACGGGCGAAGACGAGTTGTCCGACCTTGCCTATACTATAAATGGAATGCTCGGGGCGATCGCCAGTGCCGAAAACGAACAACTAGAGGAAAAAGCCCGCTACCGAGCCGTAGTCGAGCAAGCTACAGACTGCATTTTCCTCTGGGATGCTCAAACCAAACGCCTTTTGGAAGCCAATACAGCCTTTAGAAACTTGTTCGATTACAGTCTTGATACGATATCACAACTGACTATTTACGATATCGTCGCTTACTCTAAAGACCTAATTGACAGCAATATCGACCTCCTGTTAGGGGACAAACAATTGAGAATTGGCGAAGTTCTCTACCGTCGCCGAGACGGTTCCTGCGTGGACGTAGAAGTAAGCGCCAGCGTGATTTCCTACGGCGGCCGCGAGATTATTTGCACTGTTGTTCGCGACATTACCGAGCGCAAGCAAGCCGAAGCAGAACTCCGAGCCTCGGAAGAACGCTACAGACTTTTGTTTAAAAACAACCCCCATCCGATGTGGGTTTACGATTTAGAAACTCTGGAATTTATAGCCGTCAATCAGGCAGCTATCGAACACTACGGCTACACTCGCGAAGAATTTCTCAACATGACCGTTGCAGATATTCGTCCCCCCCAAGAGCTGCCGAGATTGCTAGAAAATATATCCCAATTAGATGCCGGTATTGATTTTGCCGGTGTGTGGCAGCACCAGACAAAAAACGGCACAATTATTGATGTAGAAATTACTTCTTATACCCTGATATTTGAAAGCAGAAATGCTGAATTAGTCATGGCTCACGACGTAACCAACCGCTTGCAAGCCGAGGCAGAACTTTACAACGCAAAGGAAGCGGCAGAAGCAGCTAATTTGGCTAAAAGTCAGTTTTTGGCTAACATGAGCCACGAACTGCGAACTCCTCTGAATGCGATTATCGGTTACAGCGAGATTCTGCAAGAAGATGCTTTAGATATTGGCGAAGCAGATTTTGTGTCGGATTTGGCAAGAATTCACAATGCAGGCAATCATTTACTGGGATTGATTAATGATATTCTAGACTTATCAAAGATTGAAGCAGGTCACGCGGAACTTGAATTACAAACTTTTGACCTGTGCGAGGCAGTTAAAGATGTAGCGAGAACTGTTGAACCGCTATTTTTACGAAACACCAATCGCCTGAATGTTGAGTGTCCTCATAATATTGGCGCCTTGTATTCTGATAAAATTAAGTTCACTCAAATTTTGTTTAATTTGCTCAGCAATGCAGCTAAGTTTACTCAGAAAGGGACAATTACCTTCAGCGTTGAAAGAATTAAAAATGATCAGAATAGTTGGGATGCTGAACAGTTAATTTTTAAGTGTACTGATACGGGGATTGGGATGACTCCGGAACAGTTACAAAAGTTATTTCAACCTTTTACACAAGCTGATGCTTCGACTACTCGCAAGTACGGAGGTACGGGTTTGGGTTTGGCAATAGCGCAGAAATACTCTCAGATGCTGGGGGGAGAAATTACTGTGAATAGCGAGTTTGGCAAGGGATCAACTTTTACTCTAATGTTGCCGATACAATTGTAATATAGCCGAATACGCTTGGGTTAGCGCTCTCAAAGGAATTTTATCTCACGATTTTATCACAAATACAGGCATCTAATTGTTTGTAGGGCAACGGCACTGCATTCCGAAAGTGTCAACTTAACCCTGGAACGCTTTGTAATTTCTCGTTTATCGCCGAGGGGAGATCCCCCTAAATCCCCCGGATAGTCGGGGGACTTTGATCCACTTCCGGTTCCCCCCTCTTTAAAAGGGGGGCTAGGGGAATCTGGCCTTAATCATCAGACAGAAGACTGGTGCTACATTTGACCTGGTTGTTGACACTCCGAAAGGCACGGCGCAGTTTCCTTACTTCGCGTTCATTTAACCGAATCTCATCTCATTTGATGCAAAAAACGCTAACCCTACATGGCATCATGGGGCATCAGCACCTTGTCAATTACGTGAATAACTCCGTTGCTAGCTTTGATATCAGCTTTCACAACATTAGCGCCGCCGACAGTAACTTTGCCGGGGGAAACTACCACCTTCACAGACATACCTTCAACAGTTTTAACCTCACCGGACTTCAGGCTAGTAGAGTAAACAGCACCCGGAACAACGTGGTAAGTTAAAATTTTAGTAAGTTTGGCTTTGTTAGCTGGTTTGAGCAAATTTTCCAAAGTTCCTTTTGGCAAAGCAGCAAAAGCCGCGTCTGTCGGTGCAAAAACAGTGAAAGGGCCTTTTCCTTCGAGAGTTTTCACCAAACCTGCTGCTCCCAAAGCCTT
>JBDTEI010000028.1:0-3292 GCA_039922675.1 Microcoleus sp. | reverse complement strand
TAGCGCCGGCAGTGATATGCTTCGATGCACCAGCTTGGTCAACGAAGACACCGGTTGCTTCAATAATCAGATCAATACCCCAATCTTTCCAAGGCAGGTTGAGCGGATTACGATCGCTCACGCATTTGACTGTCTTGCCATTGAGAATAATCGAATTTTCATCCGTGCTGATGTCCACACCCTTCAACGTTCCCATCATGGAATCGTATCTCAGCAAGTGAGCATTAGTTTTAGGATCGGAAGTGTCATTAATTGCTACCAGCTCAAGCTGGCTATTTTCTCGGCCGAGCAAGCAGCGCGTAAAACTGCGCCCAATACGTCCAAAACCATTGATCGCGACTCGAATCACTGTAGTACCTCCTAATGATGGCAGCCCTTAGCTCAGGCTGAAATTTTGGAAAAATTTAATAATTGACTTATGAGACAAGATCATATCGCAAAGGCTGATCCTTTCTAACTTTTCGTCTGTATCAAAAAAACCTAAACTTTTTTGAGCTATCCAGAAATCCCAGGGCCCAAGGCATTCAAATTTCGGCTGCTGGTTGCTGGTAAAGGCTCTGAGTCGCAATATAAGTCCTTACAGATTCCGGGACTAAGTAACGGAGGTCGCCATTTTCGGCACAGCAGCGGCGGATGTGGCTCGACGAAATCTCGATCGCACGCATGGACAGCACCTCCCAACTAATTTCCACGTCCAGGAGAGCCATCTGTTCCGCAACTTTACAGCAAACAGCATTTGTCTGAACCTGCATCCTGTCGCCGGCATCAATAGACACATCCTTCATACTATCGCCCCACTCGGACGCTGCCCCCATGTCCCCGCTTTCTCTGATCTGCGCATCTCCCTGACTCGGACGCGGGCCCACCAACCAGTGGCACAACCCACCAATGTCGCCGCAGCGGTGCCATTTGGGGAGAGTTCTGAAAGCATCACTACCAATAATCCAGTACCACCGATCGCCTGGATAGATTTTTTGCAAATATAGCAAAGTGTCGATCGCAAAAGAATTGCCGGAGGGTTTTGCCTCCGGCGGCGCAAGTAGGAAGTCTGGGCGATCGGCGATCGCCAGAGCTAGCATTTCGCGCCGCCGCTCAAAACTTGCCAAATCCGAGCGCCACTTGTGAGGAGGAGCGCGATCGGCTACCCAAATCACTTGATCGAGATTAAATTGACTCACAGCCGTCTCGGCCACCAACAAGTGACCCCAGTGCACCGGGTCAAAAGTTCCCCCAAAAATCGCTATTTTCCCCATATTTCCCAAAAATCAGGATTAATACAGACATCGCCCAAATTTCATGTTTGTACACTTTTACCCGTAAACTCAATCACTTTTCGACTGTTGCGACTAACTGCATAATTTGTATATATACAAATAAGTAAGAAGACTTACTATAGTTGCGATCGTCTAAATCTCTGACTTTCGGGAAAAAATGACCGTACCAGCAGATAAATGACTAGAAAATGAGCGAACTTTTGTCATACGTGGTAGTGTTTGTAAATCCTGATGGGTTTTACCCTCAATCTTAGTAAAAAGATTGTGGGGGTTTTGCTGCCGTATCCCAGCACAGCAGTCGGATAGAAATAGAAAGAATGCAGGAGTATGCAACCGCCCAAAATTAGTCAGTTGGCCCAGACCCAGACCCCATTCTCTCTGACCTGCAATTTTCGAGCTGTGACTGTTCCGGAAAACTACTCGGTACTAAGTCATATAGGATACAAGACAAACATCTCTACAAGTCCCGCAAATCAAGGGACGCGCAGAGAATTTTGGACAAAATCTCTAGCGAACTGTATCCTGAAAAAACAATTCTTGATATGATATCGCGTGTTATTGGCGTGGTGTGGTGTGTGAGGAGCGAAGATGCCGAGTTCTGTTGATTTCACTGGGAGACCATTTCATTTCATCGGCATTGGTGGGATTGGGATGTCTGCCCTTGCCTATATTCTAGCTAAACGCAAGTTGCCCGTGTACGGCTCCGATATTAAATCGAGTCATATAACCCAGCGCTTGCAAGGAATGGGAGCTCACATTTTTTGGCGTCAAGACGCCAGCAATTTTGAAGTATTTCAAACGGCCCTTAACGATAGCAGTCCCGATCGCGGGGCAGCCGAAAGAGCCGCATCCTCGGCAGTCGCTGGCACGGTAGGGACTTCCGTGGCGACAGCCGAAGCTCTCAAATTGAACGGCAACGATTCGGGTGCCCAAGCAATTCCGGGATTGCCTCAAGTAGTATGTTCGACAGCAATTCACCCGGGAAATGCCGAATATCGAGCTGCTTTAGATTTGGGCTGCCCGATTTTTCATCGATCGGATGTGTTGGCAGCCTTAATTCAAGACTACCAAAGCATAGCCGTAGCGGGGACTCACGGCAAAACTACTACTAGCAGCTTAATCGGCTTCATGTTGATGGCTGCGGGTCTAGACCCGACGATCGTAATAGGAGGCGAGGTAAATGCTTGGGAAGGCAATGCCCGCTTGGGAGAAGGCCCCTACTTAGTGGCCGAGGCTGATGAATCCGACGGTTCTCTCGTCAAGCTGATAGCCAAAATTGGCATAGTGACGAATGTGGAACTGGATCATCCAGACCATTACGATACCCT
Organism: Microcoleus sp.; assembly: GCA_039922675.1. Lineage (GTDB taxonomy): Bacteria > Cyanobacteriota > Cyanobacteriia > Cyanobacteriales > Microcoleaceae > Microcoleus. Next base: position 690 of record JBDTEI010000028.1, on the reverse strand, counting down.
CGACCAGGTAATAGACACATTTAAGGTGTTTGCCCAAAACTGTCAAACGTTGGTGGGCTGCATTGACGACCAAATCGTCAAAGACCGCCTTAGGCCTCATGTCAGCTATAGCTTGCATCCCGACAGCGGTGCTGACTACACGGCTTCGGAGGTGGAGTACGGATCTGCAAGCACCAAGGCTCGCATTTGGGAGCGAGGAGCAATGCTTGGGGAAATGGAGTTGAAGTTGCTGGGGACACACAATCTCAGCAATGCACTAGCTGCGGTGGCAGTGGGTCGATTGTTGGGGTTGGAGTTTTCGGCGATCGCCAAAGCGATTGCCGGCTTTGAAGGAGCTCGCCGCCGTTTTGAGGTGCGGGGTTTTCACAATGAAATCTTGTTTGTGGACGACTACGCCCACCACCCCAGCGAAATTCGCGTTACCTTGGCCGCTGCTCGCTTGCGGATCGAAGGTAGCGAACAGAATCACAAATCCCGAAGAGTAGTTGCTATTTTTCAACCGCACCGTTACAGCCGGACTCTGACATTTTTGCCAGAATTTGCTCAATCTTTTGGGGATGCAGATTTGGTTGTGGCTTGCGATATTTATAGTGCTGGCGAACCGAATTTAGGACAGATTAGCGGGCAGCAGGTTGCTGATTTGATTGCTAAAGAAGGCCGAGAGGTTGAGTTTCAGTCTTCCCTGGAGTC
>JBDTEI010000027.1:0-10362 GCA_039922675.1 Microcoleus sp. | reverse complement strand
TAGTGAAGCCTTTTAGCACTAGCATTTGTAACTATTTGTGTCTGAACCGCAGAAGCCCTCTCGTTCCCTAGCGGGGATTGCCGGCATTGTCGCAGTCGCCACTCTGATTAGCAAAGTCTTCGGATTGGTGCGCCAAATTGCGATCGCCGCAGCGTTTGGAGTCGGTGTCGCCGTCGATGCCTACAACTACGCCTACGTCATCCCCGGTTTCTTATTTATTTTGCTCGGAGGCATTAACGGGCCTTTTCACAGCGCGATCGTCAGCGTTTTATCTCGCCGCGACAAAAAAGAAGCTGCACCCTTAGTCGAAACTATCACCACCTTAGTCGGCGGCATATTGCTGTTGGTAACAATCGCTTTAATTATTTTTGCAGATCAGGCGATCGATTTGGTAGCACCGGGATTAAATAGAACACCCGAAGGTTTAGAAATCAAAACAATTGCCGTCCAACAATTTCGGATTATGGCCCCGATGGCATTACTTTCAGGCTTAATCGGCATCGGTTTCGGCACTCTCAACGCCGCCGATATGTATTGGCTTCCTTCCATCAGCCCTTTATTTTCCAGCGTTGCACTTGTCGGCGGTTTGGGGATTCTCGCGCTGCAACTCGGAGACAAAATTACTCAGCCGCAATACGCACTCACGGGCGGCTTAGTGTTAGCTTGGGGAACCCTCGCCGGAGCAATTTTGCAGTGGTTGGTGCAACTGGTGGCGCAGTGGCGGGCGGGCTTGGGAAAATTGCGTTTGCGGTTTAATTTTAAACGCCCCGGAGTACAAGAAGTAGTTAAGGTGATGGTTCCTGCTACCTTGTCATCGGGAATGCTGCAAATTAATGTTTATACAGACCTGTTTTTCGCATCGTACATCCCTCAAGCTGCATCTGCAATGGGCTATGCAGGCTTGTTGGTAATGACTCCTTTAGGCATTGTTTCTAATGTGATTTTAGTACCATTTTTGCCAATTTTTTCTCGCCTTGCCGAACCCAAAGACTGGCCGGAATTAAAAGATAAAATTCGTCAAGCTTTAATTTTGACTGGGATTACGATGCTACCGCTAAGTGCTTTAATGGTAACACTTGCCGGGCCGATCGTCCGCATTGTTTACGAACGCTATGCTTTTAATCAGTCAGCCTCGCAGTTTGTCACGCCGATATTGATGGCTTACAGTATTGGAATGTTTGTTTATTTGAGCCGCGATGTTTTGGTACGAGTATTTTACGCTTTGGGAGACGGAGAAACGCCTTTTCGAGTCAGTATTATCAATATCTTTTTGAATGGTTTGTTGGATTATTTGTTGGTAGGAGCTTTCGGCGCGCCCGGATTAGTTTTGGCGACGGTGGGAGTGAATCTTGTTTCGATGCTGATGCTTTTGTACTTATTAGATAAAAAGCTTGGTGGTCTACCTTGGCGGGAGTGGAGTTTGCCCTTTTTGGGGTTAGCTTCTGGTAGTTCTCTAACTGCTTTCGTGTCTTTGGCTACTCTGCAAGGCTGTCAAAGAGTTTTGGGTACTGAAGGTTTGGTAATTCAATTGGTGCAGTTGAGTGTGGCAAGTGTCGCGGGGTTGGGAGTTTTTGTAATTTTTGTGAGTCAGATGAAGTTGCCGGAAGTTGATATGTTTGTCGGTCGAATTCGCGGCCGTTTTGGCAAATAGATGGTTCCCATCGATCGGCAGATTTTCGATTTATACCAATTTCATAAAGTAGCGCTAGATATTACCCCCCCCAACCCCCCCCCTTACTAAGGGGGGGGCTAAGAATTCATCCATAGCATATCTTTAGAAAAATGGTATTACTTGCTGCGTGGTGAATCTGGATCTTGAATTTTGTCTAAAATTTCGCTTTCTGTGCGACGGTTGTCGGGCGCTTATATCTCTTTTTGGGTGAGTCAAATTCCCCCTTGGGAAGGGGGATGCGAGGGGCCCGGGGCTCGGCTAGCAAGGAGAGTTATTAGGGCTTTTAGCTAGCGGGCGCGCTTTACATCTTCCGCTGAAATTGCTCAAGGACATCCATCAACTGAACTTGACACTGCATCGGAATCAAATCTGCTAGCGGGACTTCTCGCTTCCCGCCACCCAACTTGACTGAAATTCCTTGCAAAACTCCTTGAACTTTGTCAGTATCTAAATTGCCCTTTTCCAGCATTGAATAAAGTTGTTGGGCAACCACCGTATGCAGGTTGGCATCACGGAGATACAAATGCCACTTGGCAATGTCAATGTATACATTTTCGCCGATTTCCGCGGCTAGGGATTCGATCGCCTGAGTAGTATTAGCCATATAAAAAAAGCAGAACGTTGTTTGTGATCTCTCAAAAGAGTTAACCGATCGCCGACAACTGCCTTCAGCCAGAATCTTTGGTGAGGGGCGAATAATCGGCGATCGCAAAAATGAAAATCGCGTGGGCCAAAACTACTAGAGCCCATACACCCGTTACCGAAACTGCCCAAGGCCAATCAGCCTTTTGCAAATTTTGAACAAACCACAAACCAGAATTTGTAGCAGAAAAAAGACCGACGTGGATGGCAAAATTCATCCGGTCATCTAATTGGCGGTACTCTGGATCGTTGCGATCGGGTTTGCGGGGCCAACGAGGAGGCATAGTTTTTCACATGATGTTAGTAGTTCTGTGCCTATTTTAATCTTAAGCGCAGCTTTTTGAATTCTGCCTCCCCCCAAGGCCGGAAACTTACGCATCTAAATTTTGATAATCCCCTGATTTGCCGCCGCTTTTGCTTAGCAGACGAATCGATTCAATGGCGATCGACTTTTCCAAAGCTTTCGCCATATCGTACAGAGTCAGCGCCGCCACCGAAACCGCCGTCAGCGCCTCCATTTCCACCCCAGTTTCCGCCTTAATCTTCACCGTCGCCCGAATTTGATACCCCGGCAACCCAGCATCCGGTATCACCTGCACCTCAACGCTACTCAGGGGCAGAGGGTGACACAGAGGAATCAAATTAGCCGTCTGCTTAGCCGCCATAATTCCAGCCAGTCTCGCAGTGCCCAACACATCCCCTTTCGGCGCATTCCCCGCTTCAATCGCCGCAAACGTCTCCGGCAGCATCCGTACCCGGCCCGCGGCCACAGCTTGCCGTACAGTTGCCACTTTTGCCGAAACGTCCACCATTTGGGCTTCCCCGCTGTTGTCGAGGTGAGTTAGCTGCGGGCGATCGGGCAATTTAGAAAAATTTTGAGAAAGGTCTTGCATTATTTTGAGAATGGTGTTAATGTTAGATTCTGTGCGGAACAGAGATTGTTCAATTTTAGATTAAATCTGAAATTTCAACTCTCCAAGCAACAGGGGCTTGTAGCTTAGTTGGATAGAGTGCATGGCTACGAACCATGAGGTCGGGGGTTCGAATCCCTCCAAGCCCATTATCAAAAGCGACGCATCCTACAATATTTTGTAGGGTGCGTTGTTGTTTAAAATTGCAAATATTCTGGTGGGATGGGCATCTTGCCCGTCCTCAAAATCGATTAAAAGAACTTTTGCAATCTTGTCTAATCTTATCGCGACGCACCACAGCCAGTCCCTCACCTATTTAAAGCATAAACATCTTTGCCGCGCCCGATCGCAAAATTCAGCGAATGAGACAAATTCTTACTAGACTGAGTAACAAAAATTAGGAAAGCTAATACACTGACTACAGCCGCCCAACCAAACATATTTCTGTAGCCGACTTGTTCAGCAGCAAAGCCTAAAATCGGGCCAGCCAGCGCAATTCCCAAATCAAACCCGCCAATACAAAGCGAAAACAATCGGCCCCTTTCTTGAGGTTCGCACCTGTCCGACATCAGCGTCACCATCATCGGCATAACAGTACCGCCCGCCGTACCTTCAAACAAAGCTGCCAGCAAAAAAGCATTGCTGGTGTTAGCAAAATACAACAATAACATCGACACGCAATAGCAGATCAAGCCGGCAGAAATAAACAAGCCGCGGCCGTATTTGTCCGAAGCCCGCCCCGTCAATAACCGCACACCAAAACTAGCCACAGCCCCCGTAGAATAAAATAATCCCGGATTCAAATTAACCTTAGTTTCTTGTAGAAACAAAGGCATGAAAGTGCTCAAAGTTCCGAAGACCAAACCAACCAACAATAACACCAAAGCCGGAATCCGCACCCTGGGATTCCACAGCATTTGCCAGTATTTTTGGCGGTTTTTTTCCTCAAATAGCGAATCGAATTTTGTTGATTCAGCAAAATTAGGTTCTGCAATTTTGGTGGTGAGAAATACACCAATTGTGGCTAAAGCCGCCGACATCGCAAACAAAAAAGGATAACCAAGCCCAGCTTGCACAAATCCGCCAATCGCTGGGCCAAAGGCCAAACCGATAGGAGTTACCAAACTCATGTAACCGATTAATTCGCCCCGCTTTCCTGGGGGCGACAAATCTGTCACCAAAGCGCTATAAGCTGTGGTAAAAGCGGCAATGCTAATGCCGTGAAAAGCCCTGATACATAACAGTAAGGGGATAGATGTAGCGAACAGGTAGATTATAGGCGCAACGGCAGCCACTGATACCCCTAGCAGCAAAACTTGTTTTCGCCCCTTGCTGTCGGCTATTTTTCCCAACTGCGGCCTTGACAGCAAAAGCCCGATCGCAAATGCACCCATCACAAAGCCAATTTGCTGTTTTGTGCCGCCTACAGATTGAACGTAAAGCGGCAAAGTTGGCAGCAGCGAAGCCAAACTCGACCAGAATAGCAAGCCAGCAGCAAATAAAGTCAGCAAGCTGCGTTTGCGTTGGGGCTCGATGTCCCTAAAAATATTCAAGATGCGAATTCCCTTTAAATTTTCTGATTATCAATAGACCTCTTGCAGAAATCTTCGAGTCATAGAGCAACCGCAGATATCGGGCAGATGCAACACCGATTGACGCAGATGGTTTCAGGGTATTTTAGGATTTTTGCAAGAGGTCTAATTACCCATTACCGATTACCGATTACCAATTCACTAACTTGAGAATTGCCATATCTGCCAACTGTCAACTGCCAACTATCAACTGCCAACTGCCAACTGTCAACGGCCAACTGTCAACTATCAACTGTCAGTTTCACCAATCAAGCTCTGCCTTTTCTTCCACCACCCGTTGATAAACCCACTCGGTTTCCATCGCCAACTTCGGCCAACTAAACCGGCGTTCCAAATCCTCATAAGCATTGTCAACCAACCACCGCCCGTAACCAGGATTTTTCAGCACTTCCAAAATTCCCCAAGCCAAAGAATCCCGATTGTTCGCCTCAGTAACAACGCCAGTTTTAGTATGCTGCACCACTTCCGGTAAGCCGCCCATATTGGAAACTACCACCGGCACTCTAGCAGCAAAACTTTCTAACGCTACAATCCCAAAAGGTTCGTAAAGACTGGGAAAAACCGCGCAGTCAGCTACCGTCTGGAATTTGTCGAGATGTTCCTCAAACATAAAGCCCGTAAAATAACACTTATGCCAAATTCCCAAATGCCAAGCCAGATGTTTGAGAGAGTCTGTATTGCCGCCACCAATAATTACAATTTTCGCTTTTCCCCCCATTTCCCAAATTACTTTAGGTGCAGCATTCAAAAATACAGAAATACCTTTTTCATAGCTAATTCTTCCTACATAATAGACTATCTTTTCATCGTCTGCTGCAAATTGACGGCGGAAGTTCATAGCGTCATTTTCTTGCAACCGAGGTTTTTTTTCGGCTCTAATTCCGTTGTAAATTACCTCGATTTTGTTCCACGGAGTCGATAGTACCCGTTCGGCTTCCCGCCGCATATAGTCGCTGCAAACAATTACCCGCCAAGAATTGTAAGCTAGGCTATTTTCCTTGTTGTTAATGTAGCGCTGTCCGTCATTGTGGATGCCGTTGAAGCGCCCGTATTCGGTGGCGTGGATGGTGGTAATTAGCGGGATTTTAAAGGTATGCTTGAGGGCGATCGCCGCATCTCCCACTAACCAATCGTGAGCGTGGATCAGATCGAAGGAGCCTTCTTCTAGTATCAGTTTGCCACCAAGGTGGCCCATGCTTTGGTTGAGGTTGGCCACCCAGTGAAAAAAGTCTGTAGCCTGTCCCACTACTACCCGATGCACCTGTATTCCTTCTACCACTTCATACATCGGCGCGTGCCCGAACTCTACTGTAATTAAGTGAATCGAGTGGCCTAGCTTCACTAATTCTGGATACAATTCCGATACGTGGCGAGCGATGCCGCCTACTATTCTGGGAGGAAATTCCCAGGCTAATACCAAAATTTTCATCTGTCCGCGCTCCCAAGAATTTATATATCTTAATGTTGATTTTTGACTATTTTAGTGTATGTTTACAAGCCTGATTTTTTGGCAGAGGGCAAATTTATGCCCGAAGGCTGACAGGATGGAAAATTATGGAGAAACCGGGTGTTTGCAGGAATTGCTCGATCGCCCGCTTGCTGTCTCCAAAACCCGGTTTCTGCAATAGTTGGGCTGCGCCGCCAGTTTCGGGCGATCGCGCGTACCCGATTACCCTTGCTTCAAAATCGGTTCCAACTCGTGGCGAAAACGAGCCCAAGCAGCCACCGATCCAGAGTCAGACAAAGCACCCTGACGCATCAAAATCGCGCCGTCTTCAAAGCCAACAATTCCGTACTCTCCAGATTTGGACATTCGATCGATCGCCGGCACGATTTCCTGCAACTGTCCCCGTTCCCGGCCAAACGCAGCCTGATACTGCTGCAACTGCCACATATCGGCAATTACATATTCCATTTTTACTGCCTTCCCCGCATCATTGCGCAGTTCAAACATCGGAAACCTCAGAATTTCCCGGCGGCTTGACAAAATCGGCACAATAGTATTCGTTGCAGCCACGCTAGCATCCGCAGGAATTTGAGCCAAAAGTGGCCGGACTTGAGAAACGTGCTGCCACTGTCGGATCAGAGGAACCTGTACCCAAGGGGCGATCGCATCGGGTAAAATCCAAGAAAAAGTCCGATTTGGGTTAGACGTGAAGGTAAAAAATAGCGACAAGCAAATGCAAAACCCCCAAAAGCGGCGAAACTGGGAAGACGAAGGGAAAGGCAAAACTGCTGAAGGAAAACGTAAAATTGTTTGTTCTCCCCTCTTAATTTTATCCTCTTCCTTTTGACGCTCGGCCCACCACAAAATCGCCCCGTAAAACAGCCCAGGAACCACAGTCATCGCATAGCGAATATTAATCGCCAGCACAGACTCTCCTTTCGCTAAAAATAGCTTCAGCAGTGGAAACCCAGCGATCGTCCAAGACGCAGGCGCGAAGGCAGGAACCAAAGCTAACGGCAACCACTGACCAAGCAGGTATTTAATTTTACCAAAAAACGGCGTAAATAATGCAGCCGCCAACCGGCCGGGATTGCTAACCATTCCCCAAAGAATTTGCAGCGTCGAAGCTTCATCTCCATCGGCATATTGACCGAAGCGTTCGATCATAAACCGCTGGGAGATGTCAGCAGAAAACAAAGGCATAATCAGATTCGTCAGGACGATCGTGTAACCAAAACTGAGAATGCAGACAGCCAAACCAGTCCGAGGGTAGCGCCGGCTCAAAATCATGTAAGCTCCGACACCAAACAAAAGAATTCCCGAATCTTCTCGCACGACCAAAATTAAAGTGGCCAGAACCCCAAACAGGGGCCACCAGCGCTTCTCCATCGCCAGCAGCAAGCTAAAAGCATAAAGCGGAATTTGACAAACATCATGAAAATTGCCCAAAGTCGGGCCGATCACCGCGTTAGCGCAGTAATAGCTCACCACAATTGTCGCCGACAGCCGCGGTTCTAGATAGTGTCTGGCGAGAACCCAGAGCACTAAACCAGCGGCCGTAACTAAAGTCACCTGCAACACCGTCAAAGTGACAGGCGAGGGAAACAAGGAGTAAATAGGCAGCCACAGCATCAGTGCCGGGGTGAAATGCTGCCCCAATCGGTAATAGGATACCGACGGGAGCTGATTTTGGTGAACCACGTTAGTGGACAAAGCCGAAGACAGGGAACTCTCAAACAAGTGACCCCGAGTGCCGTTCCAAAAAAGTTGATTGAAAATGCCTTGGTCGTAAGTGGCATAAAAACTGTAGTAGCGGTGCAGCGTCAGCAACAGGCATAGCACAAAAAAGACCGCCGCCACTTTCACGACTACCTGCAGCGACTCATTTTTCTTCCATCTCAAAAATGTCATTGGCCCGCCGTAATGAAATCATCGGACAATAGCATAAATCTAAAGCAAGTATTAAATTAAAGTAGAAGTGAAATAACTCGGCTCGGTAATGGTCAATTATTTTCACCCGATCGAAAAAGTCAACAGCGTCAATCCCACACCAGGCACCGGCGACACCGACAGTTCTCCCGAACTGCCGGCCAATCCCGCACCGCTTTTACAGCTTTTGCTGTTTGTAGACAAGCGTTCCTCTTCCCGGGAACAGACCAGACAAATCCGCAAGTTCCTACAGGATTTGAAGGCAGAGTGCGACTTCGACCTTCAAATCGTCGATGTAGGAGAACAGCCGGATTTAGCCGAACACTTTAAACTTGTAGCTAGTCCCTCCCTGCTCAAAATTCATCCAGAGCCCCGACAAACTCTCGCCGGCACCAATTTGATCGCCCAACTAAAACAGTGCTGGCCCCGCTGGAAGCGTAATGTAGAAGAATACGCCGCCCAGCAGCAGTCTGCCCCAGCTCTGACGGCAGCAGCTCTGGCAGGCCCAAAACCAATTTATTCGGTTGCTGGCGCTACTGAGCTCGTGCAACTTGCGGATGAAGTTTTTCGGCTAAAACAGGAAAAAGAACACCTGCAAGAGCAGTTGCAGTTGAAAGACCGGATTATTGCGATGCTGGCTCACGACTTGCGGAATCCTTTGACGGCGGCATCTTTGGCTTTGGAGACTTTGGAGTCAACTCAGAAGGTGAAAGAGGGGGAAAAGTCGCGTTTGACACCGGCTCTGGCGGCTTATTTGATGAAACAAGCCCGCAACCAAATCCGAATTGTCGATCGGATGATTACAGATATCCTCGAAGCGGCTAGGGGGACAAACGCTCAACTTCACATCCAAGCAAAAAAAATTGAACTGGGAGCGATTTGTCAAGATGTAATCCTGGAATTTCAAGATAAATTTCAGGCGAAAAGTCTGAAATTAGAAATAGACATTCCCGCAGATTTGCCCTTGGTTTATGCCGATCCCGATCGCATGAAACAAGTGATTGCTAACCTGCTCGACAACGCCAGCAAGTACACCCCAGAGGAAGGAACTGTTAGTATTTCTATGCTCCACCGCACTGCTTACAAGGTTCAAGTCAGCATTTGTAACAGCGGCCCTGGAATTCCTCAAGAAGATTGTACAAGCATTTTTGAAGACAGCTTTCGCTTGCAGCGAGATAAATCAAAAGACGGTTACGGCATTGGGCTGTCTCTGTGTCAAGGCATTATCCGCGCCCACTACGGTCAAATTTGGGTAGACTCTGTACCCGATCGAGGCACTTGTTTTCACTTTACTCTGCCTCTCCAAAAATAGTTGATGGTTGACTGTTGATGGTTGATTGTTAACAGTTGATGGTTGACAGTTTAACTCGATCGCAGTGCAGCGATAATCTGTTCGTTGGCTTTGGGGAAAGTAAACTGGTCAATTTCGTCGAGTGTCACCCAGCGAATTTCATCGCACTCGATCGTTTGCGGTTCCCCGCTGACGTGGCGACAGTGGTGTACGTAGAGCCTAACTGTAAATTTAGTATAGTCGTGGTCAATTGTAATCAGCCGATCGCCCACTTCGACGACAATTCCCAACTCCTCCATAATTTCCCGTTGTATGCAAGCTTCGATCGTTTCCCCAGGCTCTATTTTACCGCCCGGAAACTCCCAAAACCCCCCGTGTAGTCCGTGTTGTCGGCGCTTGTCAATCAAAATTTGTTGTCGGTCATTCCAGATCGCAGCAACGCCGATAACTTTGTGGGGCACAGGAGAAAGAGACATATTTGGGAATTGGGAATTGGGAATTGGGAATTGGGAATTGGGAATTGGTAATAATATCAATAATCATTCAATTATCTAATAAATCAACAATCTATAGCAATCGCCACAGCGGTGAGGACATAAATAAACTCACGAATAGAGCCGAGAACCCATAGCATAAACGGTTTGATTTCCGTACTGTGCAACTCAACGATCGGCACGCTGTCAACTTTCAACTGTCAACTGTCAACTGCTATAAAATCTAAAATGTCAAGCCCCCATCTTCCGAGGGGGGCTTGACATTTGTACAGATTCAATGTTAATAATCGACTAATCTTCCGAGCCGTGTCTCTCACTGGCTTGTATCGACTTTTCAAAAGTCATGCGCTGTTCGGCATTTTTAAGAAAATAACCGCTAATCAT
>JBDTEI010000026.1:0-5111 GCA_039922675.1 Microcoleus sp. | reverse complement strand
ACCGAAAAATTCAATGTAGCAAAAAATACATCAAAATGGTAGAATTTAGCAAGGAGTCGATCGTAAATTATTGTATATTAAGCCAAAAAATCGCTATAAAGCCCATTACTTCGATGTAGCCCCCTAGAGAAGTCGAGAGACCATCTCGGACATCAGCAGTTTAACGTACAACAACAGCGCAAGTGGTAACAGTCTCTAGTCACTTTTACCGCAGGATCAGCCGATATGGATACAGCAAAGATCTCCCAGTGCCCGGAAGTTACAGTGAAGTGTTTTTTGCTCTTAAGGTTCCACAGGGCGATCGCCCAGCGAGGCACAATAAGCGAAATTCCGTTAAATCGGGGTAAAAATAGGGCGCGGGTGCTGTACGTCTCTGCGATCGCCTTGAAGTTGGCTAAAACTTGGCAGGAGACACCGCAGGCGATCGCCGCACATTTGGTCGAAACTCTCCAACCGCTGTGCTACCCAGATTTTGCCGTTAAAGTCGCACGGGCTGGAATGATTGAGATCGAGTTGACTGATGCGGGTTTAGCCGTCTGGTTGCAGCGTTTAGCTCAAATTCCCCTCCCAGTTCCAGAATATCCAACCTTATCTCCTGTTGTGCGCGATCGACTGTTTCCGATTCAATACAGCCACGCGCGCTGCTGTTCTCTGCTGCGAATGGCCGATCGCGATCGCCTAATCTCGATCGCCCATCCCGATATCACCATAGCACCGCAAAATTGGTCGCTAGCAGCACCCAACCCAATCCCCTGGGTTGACGAGGGCGATCGGCTGCGGTTAGTACATCCAGTAGAAAGCAATTTAATTTCGCAACTGTTAACAGTGCTAGACAATTTATCTCCTATTTGGGACGAAGAAACTCGCGAAAAACCCGTCAATTATTTCAAATTAGCTAATAGTTTAAGCGAAGCATTTCAGACTTTTTATAGTCAGTGCAGAATTTGGGGCGAAGTTAAAACAGAACAGCCAAAACTCGCCCAAGCCAGATTGGGTTTAGTATTAGCAACTCAATCTTTGCTGCGGTTTATCCTAGAAGAATTATTGAGCGCCATTGCTCCTATAGAACTTTGATTGCAGTCATAAAAAACGTTTACTCCTTCGGACGATCGTGTCCGGTAGATTATCCAGGTTCGTAACACAGATGCTCCCGGACTTCAGTCCGCCATCCCGGAGCGAACTTCAGTCCGCACTACGAACCCAATTAAAATTAGAGGACTTGCATTCCGAACGATCGAACCAATCATCAAGACGTGAATTTTCCGCCACCCGCGCGATCGGGAGCGATTTCCGGCGCAATTGTCAAAAAAACCATCAACAGCAGCGCAGCGATGCCACAATCCTTCCTGCATCTAGTTTAAGGCATTGCAGGCGACAGTTGCTCTTCTTCCAGTTTGGCGATCGGCAGCCTTACCGTAAACGTACTCCCGACGCATTCTTCGCTGCTCAAAGTAATTTCGCCGGCGTGCAAATCCACACATTTTTTAACAATGCTCAGCCCCAGTCCAGTACCAGGAATTATACCGACATTTTTCGCCCGATAAAACGAATCAAACAGCCGTTCTTGGTCTGCCAAAGGTATGCCAATTCCGGCATCTTGTACGGAAAAAATCACCTCGGTTTCAGTAACTTTTAATTCAAAAACTACTTCGGTATTTGGGGGAGAATATTTAATAGCATTTGACAGCAAATTGCTCAGAATGCGCCGCAGCAAGCTCGCCTCCAAACACGCCATCGCCGATTGACTGTGATTTACAAAAATTAGCTTCACCGCACCAGTTTGAGGCTTCAACTTTAGGCTGTTCTGAAATTCCCTTACCAACTCATTACAAAACTTTGCTAAGTCTAGCGGTAGCAAGCAAAACGCGATTTTTCCTGACTCAGATCGACCCAGCAGCAGAACATCATCTAATAACTGATCGATGCTTTTTGCTGCAACTTGAGTTTTGTCAAGCAGTTCTTGTGTTCTATCATCTGATAATTTCGATTTGTACCTGGCAAGAACTTGCGTAGTACCGATGATGAAGTTTAAAGGATTGCGAACGTCGTGGGCAATCATGTACAGCAAAGATGTTTTTAGATCGTTGAGTTCTTTAGCTGTTTGCAAGCTGCGATCGAGTTGATCGTGAGACAATTTAAGAGTTAAAGACAACTGGCGCGATCGCAGCAAAATCTCCACCCGCGCTTGCAATTCTATTTTCTCGATCGGAGCAATAATTAAATCATCAATAGTTTGCCAAATAAATCGCGTTGCCATCCCGACATCCGAGCGGGATGTAATCAACAGAAAAGGTAAACACACCGGGCCTTCTGCCTGTTTTTTTTCTGCGATCCATTGCCAGTGCCGTTTCAGGGCAAGACCGTCAACTATCGCCAGATCGAAAGATTGATTTAATGGTAAGATCTTATCAATATTTTCTGTCGATTTTGGCAGCAATACCTCATAGTGAACTGCCAGCCATTCTAATAATAAACGGCGATTTTCTTTCTGTTCTACAAGCAATAAAATTTGACTCACGCAGGTTCTCCTAGCAAGCTGTGAACAATGGACAGCAAATCTTTAACGATCAAAGGTTTTACCAACATACTCCGAGCACCCCGGGAGAGGCTTTCGTGCTGAATCGCAGCGCTTTGTTTGGGTGAAAGTATCAAAAAAGGGATTTGGTGATTTTGCAGTTGTTCGCAGCAGTCCCAAATCCGGCGGTCGAAACCAGAAATATCTACTAAAGCCATCCCGATCCTAGCAGGTTCACCGATCGCCTGTGCCACCTGTTCAAAGCTAGAAGCCCCGAGCGTCTGGTATCCTTCTTTATTAAGAAATTGTGCTAGGAGTTCTAAATTTCGCTGATTGCGGTCTACGGCTAAAATTATTGAGTTGCCAGTCATCTATCAGCTTCCTGTGAATACGGTTTACCTTACTTTTCGGCGAGCTATTAGAAGTCGGAAAATACACAATTTTACCAAGATATTTAACTTTTCCAGGACTTATGCTGCTGGTGCGGTGCGCGCACTACTGCTATTGCTGAGGTGCGCGGTGCGCACCCTACTAATTAGATCGACAACTGATTTCATTAGCTGCCATCCGCCAAAAATAGCACGGTAAACCCCGATTCAATCTTCATCCGCTCCCCCCTCAATCCACATCGGCGCCGAGCTCAAAATGCCACGCAGCCCCCGTATTGGTTTGCTGACTTTGATGCCGTAGCGAGTAATCTCCAGTTCTCGCAGAGTTCTCTCGAAATTGCTGACTCGTTTTTTAATTACTCCGATCGCCTTGCGGATTTCTGTCCTATTATGCAGTTGGCGTTCCAGATAGCGAATAAACATCAGATTATCGGCTAAATAGCTAATCCCGATCTCGGTCAGGCGAAAATCTCCACTAATGGCTTCTACCTCATTAATCAAGATCACGGTGACTCCCATATTCTTCAGATACTTGCACAAAGCGTGCAAATTGTTAACCAAATCTTGCCCCTGCATCGAAAGCTGATAGCCAGAAATGCTGTCAATCATCACAATTTGCGTCTTTTGCTGCTCCACCTCCTGGCGTACCATACAGGCAAACTGATCCGGCGAGTAGAGCAAAGGTTCTACTGGTATCACGGAAAGACTTCCTTGCGCAATCATCGCCCCAACCGGGATGTTAACTGATTCGCAGCGGCCCAGCAGAGTAGAAATTGACTCCTCAAAAATGTAAACTACCGATCGCTCCCCCCTTCCCGCCGCCTCCTTCATAAACTGAATCCCCACCGTCGTTTTACCCGCACCGCTAGGCCCGGTAATCACCGTCACAGTCCCCCGTTCCAGTCCCCCGTGCAACAGTTCATCCATTTCTGGAACCCCAGCAGAAATCGCTTCAGCAACAAAATCCTGTTGATAGTTGCCAGGAAGCAGTCGCGGAAACACCTCCATCCCAGCCTGAGTCAGGCGGAGCGAATGGCGGCCATCGCGGAAGTTAGAACCGCGCAGCTTGGTGACAGACAGAGTGCGCCCTTCAGGCCGCAATTCTAAATAAATTACTCCATCGCTGATGAATTGCAAATCGTCGTCGGGAGCATTTGATGTGCCTTCGGAGGTAAACACCACCGTCGCCCCCCCTTCCACCAAAAACCGCAGAAAAGACAAAACTTGCTTGCGAAACTGAAACTCATCCGCAGCTAAGTAGCGGAATTGGGTGATTGCATCCAAAAACACCCGTTGGGGCTTGACAGCTTTGACTCGATCGATAATTTTTTGTGTAGTTGGTTCTCGCTCAACCTCGGAGGGGGAGAAAATGTCATAAGTCTGAACTTCTGTAAAAAATTCTGAAGAGGGGCTCAAATCGAGGAATGCCATCGCCTCGATGTCAAAACCGAGACTTTCGGCATTAGCGCGCAATTGCGCTTCCGGTTCTCCTAAAGTAATAAACAGGGGCGTTTCACCCAGAGCCATACCTGCGGCCAAAAAATGAAAGCCCAGGGTAGTCTTGCCAGTACCCGGGCCGCCGCGTACCAGATAAGATCGCTGAGCAATTAGGCCGCCGTCAATCACTTCGTTGAGACCGGTAATTCCTACAGAAAGTCGGTTTTGAGACATTTGTTTGTTCATGTTTAGAATATCGGGCCCGTATTAATATTTAATGGTTCTAGGCAGTGTTTTGATAATTTTTTTACCGGGCGTCTGATAACCTTCATGAAATCTTTTTCTACCGAAAATTACGTAAGCACACAAGAATTAGAAAGTATTGTCGGGACTGCTGGCATCTGTCGCTGGCCAGATACAGAGCCATTTTGGCACGAACGGGTAGAAAAAGCAGTTGCCCCCGACACGAAAATAGACTGCACCGTTTATCCCAATACTCAGGAAGAACTCGCGGCGGTGATTGCTTGGGCAGGGCGAAATCATTGGGGCGTCTTGCCTTGCGGGAGTGGCAGCAAACTCGATTGGGGCGGTTTAGTCAAGGAAGTCAAAATTGCCGTCAGTACGGGGCATCTGAACCGTCTTGTAGAACACGCTGTGGGCGATTTAACCGTGACTGCGGAAGCGGGAATGAAGTTTGCGGATTTGCAGGAAATTTTAGGTAAAGCAGGTCAATTTTTGCCGATCGATCCAGCATATCCGCAACAGGCAAC
>JBDTEI010000025.1:0-19147 GCA_039922675.1 Microcoleus sp. | reverse complement strand
CTCGTTAAATTTTACACAAAGTTTCTCGACATAGAACCAAACCCTTACATTCCCAATAGCTATGCTGAGTTTCAACTACCTGGCTTAAGACTCGGCATATTCAAGCCCAAAGATTTTCACAAAGCGGAATTTGCAAATCGAGCAAAAACAGGCATGAGTTTGTGTTTAGAAGTCAGCGATATCGAAACTGCGATCGCCCGAATCTGGGCATTAGGATATCCGCCAGCCGGAGAAATCATCAAAGCTTCTCACGGTTTAGAAATTTATGCCTTCGATCCCGCCGGAAATCGGATAATTTTGCATCAACCCTATTACAATTTAGGATAATCGCGAATAATTAGTGAACTCTCGATCTTCTCTCCTCTTTCTTCACGTTATTCGCGGTTTGTTCAAAAAAATATCAACTATCTAATCAGTTCAGCAAAACTATAAAAACTGATAATTAATAACAACAATGCTATGAGATGAGTTAACTGAAATTGAGGTCGCGGGCCGATATATTCTCGCACCAAAACTGAAAAAGACGAGCCAATGATATAACTCAAAGACAGCGTTAAATACTGCCACTGCGCGGTTACACTCCAAAGCCCGAGCAAAATCATTGCCAAAGTCAACATTATCAGCTCAACAAACCGAGGCGGATTGTGTTGAGTAGACAGAATCAAAGTGTCCAACCAATATTGCCAAGGTCTCATGTGTTAGCGATCGAGCTTTTGGATTTAGCCTTCTAGCTTAACTCACGATCGCCATTCAGTTTGTTGCAGCAAACACACCAAAGCCTCCGCCGTCTCCACCTGCGGAAACTGCGCGTAAAAGCGACTGACACTGTAAAAAGGGTGAGGAGTTTCCAAAATAATCGACTTATCGGCGATTTGGGCCAAAAATTCCATCAACTCTGGCGGGGCGACGGGCGCGCAAATCCACAAAGCCGCTGGTTGCTGGGATTGCAAAGCCTGCGCCGCCACCGCCACCGTCATCCCCGTCGCAATGCCATCGTCCACCAAAATCGCCAAAGCCCCCGTCGCACTGAGATTCGGGCATCCCGAAGCCAAATCCGCCAACAGAGATTGAGCGCTATTTTGAGCCTGCTGGAGTGCTGATTTTTGCAAGCGCAAATTTTGCTGCTTTTGCTTTTGCCAGATCACATGGCCGTCAGCAGTTGCAGCCCCGATCGCCAATTCTAAATTATCTGGGCGAGTAATTTTCTTGGCAACAACGACATCCAAAGCGCAGCCCAAGCGGCGCGCCACGGGTACAGCAATCGGCAACCCCCCGCGCGGCAAGGCATAAACAATCGGTTTCACAGCATTTTGTGCAGTTAAATTCAACTTGCCGAGCTCGTCTGCAACTGCCTCGGCCAGTTTTTCGCCTGCATCGGCGCGATCGTCAAAAAACGGGTTAGAGAACATATTTTTGCCTGTACGAGCTCAACCAAACAATTGGAGATTTGTGAGTCAGAAACCCAGTTTCTTCCTAAATACTTCGCTGCTAAACCAAGATTGATCGGAGAAACCGGGTTTCTGTGGCGCTAGTCCTGTGAGATTTGCGAATGTTAATTTCAGATTGTGCCAGACAGTATCGAATAAAACCATCCAGCCAATCTCAAATCGCCCAGCGCCATCTAAACTATAAACTCTAGACTCAAAAAAATCTCCCCAATTATAAAATGTATGTCCAGCGACTTGCAACTCAGCCTGTTTGACAGCAATCAAAGTGCCGCTTTCCAAAACGACTCAATACCAGCAAATGCCAAAATTCCCATTCCTGCCGGCACCTATCAAAATATGGAACAAATCGGCGAACACTGCAACCGCTGTCATCGCTGCGAATTGGGCAACAGTCGCACTCACGCCGTCATCGGGCGCGGCAATCCTCAAGCCTCAATTTTGATTGTGGGAGAAGCGCCCGGACAAAACGAAGATGAAACCGGATTACCCTTCGTCGGGCGATCGGGCAAACTGTTAGATAAGATTTTAGAATCCGTGGAATTGAGTGCAGAAACCGACGTATTCATTGCCAACGTCATCAAATGTCGCCCTCCCAACAACCGCCCTCCCACAGCCAAAGAAATAGAAGCTTGCAAACCATACTTGCTCGAACAAATTCGCATTTTAGACCCGAAAATTATTTTATTAACTGGTGCAACAGCCCTGAAAGGTTTGTTAAGTGACAAGCGACCAATTAGTAAAATTAGAGGTCAATGGATAGAATGGGAAGGACGTTTATGTATGCCAATTTTTCACCCATCATACTTATTACGAAATCCCTCCCGCGAACCGGAGACTCCGAAATGGTTTATGTGGCAAGATATGCAGGCAGTAAAAGCGAAATTGGATGAATTTCAAGCGGTCAGTTAATCTGCACTTACCTCTGAAATTATCTTCGTTAAACCGCAATAATTTCAGGAGTCACCAACAATCTCTGACTCCAACCAACAATCCCATCAACCAGCCCTCACCTCGCAACTCAGAAACCGGGTTTCTACAAAATCTCTCGTCACCCACTCAAGATTTTGTAGAAACCCGGTTTCTTTAGCTATGCGATCGCTCTGATATAATTAAATGGCAATCCTATAAAATCTCTAAAACTGTTGTAGACTAGAATAACTTCACCCCCTATGAATTTGAGTATGACTTTGAGCAAGACAAACTGACTGTACACAGAGTTACCTTCAATGAAGCTGTTCAATGTTTCTTTTCTGACTATGAAGTGTGACGAAACAAGTCTTACCCAGATCGCTATCAACTGATTGGTACAACCTACGGTGGACGCACCCTCAAAATTATATTTCAACTAAAGCCAAATAACGTAGTTCGTCTTATTACCGGATGGCCAATATGAACTCAACCAATCCCACAACCCAAGAAACACTATCTGAATCAGAAATTGATGTAATAGTTGAAAGCCAAGCTAACAATGACTCAGCGCGGGAAACTCCCATTATTGTTGAAAAACAGCCGACTTCTTTATCAATTCCCTCTGAACTTGCGATAAAAGCAGCTTTTTTAGCGGGATTGCATCAAGAAACAGATGTTCAGGCATAAATTATTCGCCTAATTCGACACTAGAACTAGAAGAAGCAGCATATTTAGAAATCAAACAGAACTTTGCTGGCTAGAGAATTCAGTAGTTAAACCGCTGTCTTATCTTCTCATTTTGTTGCACGACAATCTCGCAACCACAAACGAATCGCCTCAGCAATTGCGCTTTTCTCACTTTCTGGCGGCGACAACGGACGAACATCCGCCACCGTACCAAACCGAGAAACAATTTTTACTAATTCCCAGCCCTTCTCCGTTTTAGCTAAAAACAGCCAGTGATATTGCTGAATTTCAACTCGTTTCCCCTCGCGATACTGCCATTCTAATGTAGTAATAAAAACTTGACTGGCATTTTTAGGAAGTGCATCTTCAAAATTTAAAGGTAGCGGTTCAAACTCCGGGCGACCTGCTAAAATTATTTGACGCGGTACGTAACCGATCGCTCTAGAATTGTTAGAAGCTTTGGTCGATCGCGCAATTACACGGTTAGCATAACTCGGCAAATCTTGCAACAGGCGATCGACTAAAGCTTCTAAATCAGCCGGACAGGGCGATCGCGCTAACAAACCATACCGACTTGCGTTTATAGTGCGATCGTGATTTGTGACCACATTAACAGCCAAAGTCGGACTTGCAACCGCAGATATTAGCAGATAAACACAGATGAACGCTGATAAAATTTCATCTGTGCTCATCTTTCTTTATCCAATCTCTTCACAAATACGCGCAAAAGCCGCCACCGGATCGTCGGAAGCTGTAATCGGCCGCCCAATTACCAGATAATCTGCACCTGCTTTAAATGCCGCTTTTGGAGTCATCGATCGCTTTTGATCGCCCCCCTCGGCCCATTTCGGACGCACCCCCGGACAAACTAACAGAAAATCATCCCCGCAACTCATTCTTAACTGTTCCACTTCTTGCGGAGAACAAACAGCACCAGGTAAACCACTTTCCTTAGCTAACAATGCCATCTGCAAAGCATATTCTGGCAACTCTAAAGGTATTTTCAACTCAAAAGCTAACTGTCGCGAATTCAAACTCGTTAACAGCGTAATTGCAATCAATTTAGGAGTCGGTTGATCAACCGCCGCCGCCCCTTCTACCAAAGCTAACTGTGCTGCTTTTAGAGCATCTTTACCACAGGTAGAATGGATTGTCAATAAATCTACATTGTACTTGGCAGCAGCACGACAAGCACCAGCTACAGTATTTGGGATGTCGTGAAATTTTAAATCGAGAAAAATCCGTTTTTCCCGCTGTTTCAAAATCTCGATAATTGCTGGGCCGCAGCTAACGAATAATTCTAAACCGACTTTCCAGAAGGATACGTCGGGGAGTTTGTCGATCAGGGCCATGGCACTTTCTTGACTAGGAACATCCAAAGCAACAATAATTCGATTATCAGCGTTCATCAGCGTTTATCTTCAGTATTCATCTGCGGTTAAAAAAGAGATTCAAGACACCAATCGCACAAACTTATTTTTGCCTACTTGCAAAACTTTACCGCATAAATCAGCAGGTGATTCAAAAGTAAGATTAACATCAGAAACTTTATCGCCCTCCAACTTCACTCCGCCGCCCTGCATCAACTTCCGTGCATCACCGCTGCTTTTACAAAGCCCGCTAGCACTCAGAATATAAAACAACTTGGCCGGAAACTCCACGCTTGCTAAAGAAAACTCCGCCACAGCATCAGCTTGTCCCGCCGCACCTTTGATTAGCGCGATCGCATCTTGTTGGGCCCGATCGCCCGCTTCCTTCCCAAAATACTGACTTACCACATCCACAGCCAAAAGTTTCTGTTTTTCGCGCGGATTTTCTGGCAAATCATCAAGGGGCAAATTTGTCAATAGTTCAAAATACTGGGCGATCGAGCGATCGGCAATTTTCTCCAACTTAGAATACATCGTCAGCGGATCTTCCGACAAAGCTACATAATTGCCCAAGGACTTCGACATCTTCTGCACGCCGTCAGTCCCGATTAAAATCGGCATCAGCAAACCAAACTGCGGTTTCATCCCAAAATGCCTCTGCAAATCTCTCCCCACCGCAATATTAAACTTTTGGTCAGTTCCGCCCAACTCTACATCGGTCTCCAAAGCCACGGAATCGTAACCCTGCATCAGCGGGTACAGAAACTCGTGCAGGAAAATCGCATTTTCCTGCTGCATCCTGTTATCAAATCCCTCTTTAGCGAGCATCTGCTGCACCGTCATCGTGCCTAGCAGTTCCAAAATCTTCGCCATGTCCAATTTTGACAACCACTCGGAGTTATAGCGAATTTCCAAACGTCCGGGCGTGTCAAAATCTAGAATCGGACGTAGTTGATCTAAATAAGTTTTGGCATTTTCCGCCACTTGTTCGGCTGTCAACTGGCTGCGCGTCTCCGATTTTCCAGTCGGATCGCCAATTCTTGCGGTAAAATCTCCGATGACCAGTACCGCTGTGTGACCGGCATCCTGAAAAGCTCTGAGCTTGCGGAAGCAAATGCTGTGTCCCAAGTGAATGTCCGCCCCTGTTGCGTCAATTCCCAGTTTGACTCGCAACGGGCGATCGACTTTTGTCAGCAATTCGGCCAGATTTTCGTCAGGGTTGCTAGAATCAGGTCGATCGGGAAAAATTTCGCTGATACCACGGTAAATTCCAGAAAAGTTAGGAGAAATCATAGGGGAGCGATCGTCCATCATCATATTTTGCCAAAGTGCAGCAGAATTAGTTACACTCACTGTCTGACGCATAAAAACATAACTATCAAGCTACTATAATCCGAAAGCTGACCAGCTTTCATTAGCTGACAGCATCCAGAAACGGATACAAGCCCCGACTTAAGTGGTGGAGAGATCAAAATTTTAGACCCAAGTTCAAGCTCTCAGATTCATCTGCCCTTGTAAATCTAAAATCTAAAATCTAAAATCTAAAATCGACTGACAGCCTTCAGGGTTCGCATCTCAAATCAAAAGTCTTAAGCCCCAAATCGAATGAGGAAGTGAAATCGACGTGTCAACCAACGCAGTTCGCAAAAATACGGAAAACTCAGCCCCTGTATTCGAGTTTGTTCAGTCAGTCAGCAAAGTGACGGCCGGAACCATACTCAGCATGACAATGCTTGCCAGTTCCGTAGTAGCTGGCGGACTGGTTGGCTTAGCGATCAGCTTCCGCAATTTGCCGGATGTTCGCATCTTGCAAACCTACTCTCCCACAGAAACCACCCACATTTACGACATCAATGGCACTCCCCTAGCCAGCATTCACGATGAAGCAAACCGGGATGTCGTACCCCTTGACAAAATCTCCCCGAACCTGAAACGGGCTGTAATGGCGATCGAAGATAGCAACTTCTTGACCCACAAAGGCATCAACCCCGGCGGGATAGCCCGAGCTCTCTTAGTCAACCTAGAGAAAGGTAGAACCGTTGAAGGCGGCTCGACTATGACGATGCAGCTAGTCAAAAACTTGTTTCTATCTCCCCAGTCCAAATTCAGTCGCAAGATAGCTGAAGCGGTAATGTCTATCCGCTTGGAGCAAATTCTCAACAAAGACCAAATTCTGCAACTGTACCTGAATCAAATCTACTTAGGTCACAACTTGTACGGCGTAGAGACAGCCTCTCGAAGCTATTTCAGCAAATCAGCAAATAATTTGACCCTTGCAGAAGCAGCGATGCTCGCCGGCTTAATTTCCGCCCCGGAAGAATACAGTCCTTTTGTCAATTACAAGTTGTCAAAAGAACGGCAGGAAACTGTTTTAACCCGGATGAAGGATCTCAAATGGATTACGCCGGCTGAAGCGGATGCCGCCAGAGCGCAAAAAATTAAGCTAGGCAAAATTACCTCCTTTGGCGCATCTAAAGTTCCTTACGTCACGCAAGCCGTAGTGCAGGAGTTGACACGGCGTTTCGGGCGAGATGCCGTACTCAAGGGCGGAATGCGCGTTCAAACCACGATCGACCTCAAAATGCAGCGCATCGCCGAAGAAACCGTCAAAGTGTGGTACGAGCGGCTTTACAACCAAGGACTTTTTTACGATCGCGACCAAGGTCAAATTGCCCTAGCAGCCGTCGATCCCCGCACCCACTTCGTCAAAGCAATGGTTGGCGGCGTCGATTACCAAAAGAGTGAATTCAACCGCGCCATTCAAGCACGCCGCCAGCCAGGATCTTCTTTTAAACCTTTTGTCTACTACACTGCCTTTGCTAGCGGCAAATACACCCCCGACTCAATTGTCTACGACTCTCCAGTCGGCTACCGCGACGGCGACGGCTACTACTACCCTCAAAACTACGGCGGCGGCTTCTCCGGCGCTGTCAGTATCCGCAGAGCCCTAGAAGTATCGCTGAACGTTCCCGCCATCAAGATGGGCCAAGCAGTCGGATTGAATAAAGTGATTGAGGTTTGCCGGACACTCGGCATCAGAAGTCCAATGGAACCGGTGATTTCTTTACCATTAGGTGCCGTTGACTTGACTCCTTTAGAAATGGCTGGAGCTTTTGCTACCTTCGCCAACAACGGCTGGCATTCTGACACCACGTTTATCGTCCAAGTCACTGACAGCAGCGGCAACGTCTTGCTCGACAACACGCCCAAACCCAAATTAGTCCTCAATCCCTGGGCTGCGGCATCTCTCAACAGCGCTTTGCAAGGCGTAATTAACAACGGTACTGCACACGCAGGCCAACTAGGAAGACCAGCAGCCGGGAAAACAGGTACAACTTCCTCAGAACGGGATATCTGGTTTGTAGGTTACGTGCCACAGTTATCGGTCGCCATTTGGATGGGCAACGACGATTACAGACCGATGAGCTACGGTGCTACTGGCGGTGGGATTGTAGTCCCAGTTTGGCGCGATTTTATGAGCCAAGCTTTGCAGGGAGTTCCCGTAGAAGATTTCAAACCTGCTTCAGATTTTGAGCGGCCTTAGTTGACAGTTGGCAGTTGACAGTTGGCAGTTGGCAGTTGGCAGTTGGCAGTTGGCAGTTGGCAGTTAGCAATTGGCAATTACTTCCTTCTTCCTTCTTCCTTCTTCCTTCTTCCTTCTTCCTTCCTTCCTTCCTTCCTTCCTTCCTTCTTCCTTCTACTTATGATTGTTTTTCCAGCTCGGATTTCATCCGCTCCAGCGTTGAGTTCATTTGCTCAAACATTTGCTGGGGCGTGATTCCAAATTGATTGAGCTGTGTTTTTAACTGCTCTACAGTCATCTGAGCCATGAAGTCCTCAGACAGCTCGAAGCGCTTCATAAAAATACGGTAGCGCTCCATCATGGATTCCATCTGAGCGATGAACATTTTCTTGCCTTCGCGATCGAATTTGCCGTAATTCCCACCTAGTGTGACAAGAGATTGATAGTCTTCAAACAACAGCTTGGCTTCTTGCTGAACAATTTCTGAATCAAAAAATCCCATAATTTTCCTACCTAATTTTTTAATATTGAATTGATTTTGATCTGGGCTATCCCGCTGCCTTTGGTAGTATTTTATCATTTACCGGAGGAAGTCCCTACCCCTCAAGGCGCAAAAATTAGCTAGCGGGCGCGGGAATCCCCACGACTTAATCTTTGATTGGGGGTGGGATCAGAGCCAGGTCGATCGAAGGAAAGGAGGTTGACCATCCCTGCGAAGCAACCGGGAAATCTCCACATCCGAAATAAACACACTCCCAAAAATATAACCGAAAAACTCTGCACACTTTATCCATCCTGTGTTAGACCAATCATGTAAGCGGTCTAACATTCAAATGCTAAAAGCTGTTAAAGTCCGAATTTACCCAACGGTCGCCCAGCAAGCTCATCTTTCTCAGGCGTTTGGTTGTGTGCGTTGGATCTGAAATCAGTCTCTCAATACCATGTCTCAAACTTATCAAGAGACGGGTAGAGGTGTGTCAGCGATGACCATGAAAAAACAGATTCCTTTGTGGGTGGAAGACTGAACATGAATGGTTATCTGAATGTTATTCGCAGTGTCTACAGCAATCTGTATTAAATCTAGGCGTTGCATTTGGCAACTTCTTTGATGGTCGTGCAGGCTATCCAACCTTCAAAAATCGTCATGATAGAGACATCAACGCGGCCATCAATATCAGAAATAAAGGCTGGCGGATATTGGCGTTGGGAAGCAGCGCTACTGCCCTTGGAGGCAATGTAAGACCAAAGAAGTATGGGCGAAAGTCTACTACTTCTTTGGCTGTTGCCGATGAATTGGGAAGCCTACACCAACAGCTAGGCGGTATGGTGTAGGTACTTCACTATAAATTTCCGTACAGGAGAGTGGGAGAGTGGGGGAGTGGCAAAGTGGATGAATTGCCAAATTCCCAATTCCCAATTTCTAATTCCCTCAACATTCATCCGTTAAATCCCCTACATTGCTAGTTGCCGAACACGCCTCTTCCTCCTGACTGATGACTGATGACTCCTGGCTAATGACTAATGACAACTGACTAATGACTTCAAACTTCCCCGATACGTTCTAGCGGCCAAAACCGCACTACAGCGCGGCCGATGATATTCTTCTTAGGTAAAAATCCCCACCTGCTGGAGTCGTTGCTGTTGTTGCGGTTGTCTCCCATCACGAAGTATTGATTTTCCGGGACAACATAAGGCCCCCACTGGTATTTAGGAGGTTCAGCAATATATTTTTCGACGATGGGTTTGTCGTTGAGGTAGACTAAACCTTTCTTAACCGCGACGGTTTGACCCGGTAAGCCAATTACCCGCTTGATAAATGCTTGGTCTTGGGTAAAGCCTTGTTCTTGCAACTGTTCCGGCGGCGCAAATACTACGATGTCACCAGTTTTTGGAGGTTCGAGGTAGTATGAGATTTTTTCGACTACGACGCGATCGCCCACGTGCAGAGTTGGTATCATAGAATCTGACGGTATGAAGCGCGGTTCCGCCACCAGCGCTCGAATCAATATTGCTAAACCCAAAGCAATAATTACGATTTGTAGATTTTCTCGCTGCGACTTCCAGGCTTTCTGCAACCAGGTTTCAGCCGGCACTTCTGCTACTTCTGTAGCTAAATTCTTTTTTTCCGATGTCATTGAGTCCTCGCTATATAATTGCCACAAATTATCTAATAAGTTGTAGAGACATTCAAATTGTATGTCAAGAAACAATCACCCCGAATATTCAATTTAAATTCTCTACAGCTTACCTTTGAAATATATCGCTGTTAATTATTAGACTGGAATTGCAACAAATGCAAACTATCTTACAATTATCTGCGTTTATTTGCGTTTGTCTGTGGTTTCCCTATTCATCAAATATTGACGTAATATCATGTCCGGTCGATTAGCATAACAAAAACCGTTCGTAGTGCGGACTAAAGTCCGCAACAGAGCCGGACTAAAGTCCGCACTACGAACCAATTTTATCGTTGTCAATCTACCGTACCCGATATCATAAGTATCCTCTTGATATTAACTCATAAAAAAGGCAGAGAATTAAGATTCTCTACCTTTTTTTACGTGAATATTTCGAGTTGTTTGCAACTGCGAGATTGGTTATTTGACAACTTTACTCGCCGCGCCCCACTCAATCTTACTCAACGCCTTGGGGCAGCAATTCTCGCTTTTGACCTTGCAGCACCTTGACAACTCCGGCTTCATCCACATCCACAACAGCGGTGTCGCCATCTTTGATGCGGCCAGAAAGAATTTCCTCAGCCAAACTGTCTTCCAACAACCGCATAATGGCGCGGCGCAGGGGCCTGGCTCCGTAGCTGGGGTTGTAGCCTTCTTCTACCAGCCGTTCTTTGAATTTCTCGGTCACTTCCATCGTGATTCCCTGTTCTGTCAAGCGGCCGAACACTTCTTTGAGCATGATGACGGCTATTTCCTTGACTTCTTCCCTGTTCAACTGACGGAAGACGATTATTTCGTCAAGTCGGTTGAGGAATTCTGGGCGGAAGTAGTTTTTAAGTTCTTCGTTAACCAAAGAGCGAATGCGGTTGTAATTAGCATCAGTTTGGTTTTGGCTGAACTCGAAACCGAGGCCACCGCCACCTTTTTCAATCACCTTAGAACCGATGTTGGAGGTCATGATCAGCAGCGTGTTTTTGAAGTCTACGGTGCGACCTTTGGCATCGGTTAAGCGGCCGTCTTCCAATATTTGCAGAAGCATATTGAAGACATCGGGGTGGGCTTTTTCGATTTCGTCGAACAATACGACGGTGTAAGGACGGCGGCGGACTGCTTCTGTGAGTTGGCCGCCTTCGTTGTAGCCGACGTAGCCGGGAGGGGAACCGATAAGTTTGGAGACGGTGTGACGTTCCATGTATTCGGACATATCCAACCGAATCATGGCGTCTTCGGAACCGAAGAAGTAGCCTGCTAGGGCTTTGGTTAGTTCGGTTTTACCGACGCCTGTGGGCCCGGAGAAGATGAAACTGGCGATCGGGCGATTGGGATTTTTCAACCCGACGCGAGCGCGACGGATGGCGCGGGAAACAGCTTTCACTGCTTCTTCTTGGCCGATCAAACGCTGGTGCAAGGTATCTTCCATGTGCAGCAGTTTTTCGGATTCAGATTCAGTCAGTTTGTTGACTGGAACGCCCGTCCAGCTTGCCACAATTTGAGCGATATCTTCTTCGGTAACTACGGGCGAAGGGTCGGTTTCGCCCTTTTGAGCGGAGTCGGTTTTTTTGGCTTGGGAAATAGCGCGAATTTCAGCTTTGATCGTCATTTCTCGATCGCGCAATTCACCAGCTTTGTCAAAATCTTGAGAACGCACCGCTTCGTCTTTATCTTTCAGGACTTTGCGGAGTTCCTTATCAAGTTCTTTAGCTGCGGGGGGCAGTTGTGAGTTGATCAGGCGAACTCTGGAACCTGCTTCGTCTACCAAGTCAATGGCTTTGTCTGGGAGGAAGCGGTCGGAGATATAGCGGTGAGAGAGTTTGGCGGCAGCTTCTAGGGCTGTATCCAAGATTTTCAGCTTGTGGTGCTGTTCGTAGCGTTCCCGCAGGCCGAAGAGAATCTCGATCGTCTCGTCAACGGTAGGTTCGCCGACCATCACGGGCTGGAAGCGGCGCTCTAGGGCGGCATCGCGTTCGATGTGCTTGCGGTACTCATCGAGGGTTGTAGCGCCGATACACTGGAGTTCGCCTCTAGCCAAAGCTGGCTTGAGGATGTTAGCTGCGTCGATCGCGCCTTCCGCCGCACCTGCACCGATCAAAGTGTGCACTTCGTCAATCACCAAAATCACGTTACCCGCCGTGCGGATTTCGTCCATGATTTTTTTAAGGCGCTCTTCAAATTCGCCCCGGTATTTTGTGCCGGCGACGAGCAGGCCGATATCGAGGGTGACGACGCGCTTGTCTTCGAGGATGTCTGGGATATCGTTATTAGCGATGCGCTGGGCCAGACCTTCGGCGATCGCAGTTTTACCGACTCCGGGTTCGCCGATGAGCACCGGATTATTTTTGGTACGGCGACCGAGGATTTGAATTACCCGTTCAATTTCTTTTTGCCGACCGACTACCGGGTCAAGCTTACCATCGACCGCCATTTGAGTCAGGTTGGCTCCAAATTCGTCTAGGGTTGGGGTTTTGGTACGAGCGCCGCCGCCAGTGGCTGCGACTTCTGCGGTTTCTCCCAGCATCCGAATCACTTGGGTGCGGACTTTCGACAAGTCTACTCCCAGATTTTCCAGGACTCTAGCCGCTACTCCTTCACCTTCGCGAATCAGGCCGAGCAGCAGGTGTTCGGTGCCGATATAGTTGTGTCCGAGTTGGCGGGCTTCTTCGAGGGACAGTTCTAGAACCCGCTTGGCGCGCGGGGTGAACGGAATTTCGACTGCTACGAAGCCCGAACCGCGCCCGATAATTTTTTCGACCTCAATCCGAGCATCTTTGAGGTTGACCCCCATTGATTTGAGGACTTTTGCCGCTACTCCGGTTCCTTCCCCGATCAGACCCAGGAGGATCTGTTCTGTCCCTACGAAGTTGTGACCCAGGCGGCGAGCTTCTTCCTGGGCCAGCATGATTACTTTTATTGCTTTTTCTGTGAAGCGTTCAAACATGATTTATTCCCACCTGCTATATGCCCGTTTTGAGGTCACGCTCGCACGACGAGCGTTTTTATTCGAGTTTTAACTCGTGATGCTAATTCTAGCGCGACACTCCCACCGCTCTGCCGCACTCGGCTGCGGTTGCAGATTCTAGGCTCATGTTGCAGGGTGGCTTTCAACTGGGAAGACCCAAATGGTGGCTGACCTACAACCTCCCCTAGACTGCAAGAAGATTGCTCTTCTCGGCCTGCGCCCAACCTACGACTACGTATTGATGGATTCTAGCACAATGTTTTTTGCTCTTACGTGCGATCGACAACTCATAAATCTGGAAGTCTGTGGAGGTTGCTTCACAAAACTTATGTGTTACAGGTGCGATCGAGCTTTTCACTGTTAATCCAGTGCGCGAATCGCAGGGGAGGTCAAAAACCTGGTTTTTGGAGAAAATCTTCGCTGTAGCCGTCAAATTAATTGAAAAACCCCGTTTCTTTGTCAGGAGTGCGTCCGGTGTAATTGTCACGCGCTTGGCTTAGCTCTCAAGTAGCATTCCTCAACTTTGAGGATTTAAAATTCACAGCGGTCTCTACAAAACCGCATAAAAGTCAAGCCAAAAAGATTGTCGGGAAGTCTAGTTCCGAAGCCCAGAGACTCCACAAATGAGCTGCACCCAAGCCAAAAAAGGCTAACAATGAGGTAAAAGGGGAGAAATTTTCCAGTACAGGAGTAGGTTCGTTAGTTTCTAAGGTCACAAGTCCCTCACCTCCAATACCATTTCGCAAGCCGAAGCGAAATAGCTTGGGATCTAAAAACCCAAATCCTTGATATATAGATGCAGAAAAAACTTGTAAGCCAAATTTAGTTGGAATTCCTTTCTCGAAAAGTAAAACTGGATGGTCTGGGAATTCGTCAATATCTCTGGCTGTGTAAGTAACAGCAGTTAAGCCCGTAGCAAAGTCCAGAAATCTAAAGTTAAAAGATAGCAGTCCCGGTAGATTTGCATTTTCGCCATTGATATTCATGGATTCCTCCCCTACTTTGGTCAGATGTGTATCATCGTAGGAAAAGTCACCCGTGTAGACACCCGCGAATTCGCCATGACTTACGTTGACTTTGATAGTGCCTGTGATTGTCGCCATAACGATCGAGGCTCCTCATGTGGTAAATATGTCCCAATGATAGCGGTAAATCCATATTTTATGTTCACCAGATATTCCTGCTTTGAAAGGCTTCACCCACAGCAGCGAGTTTGTTTTCGTGTGTAGCAGCAATTAACGAAAACAACATCTTGAGATACAAATTAAAGCTTCTTATCGGTATTGAAAATCCGTAAATTTACTAGATTTTTTGAGCCAAAATCACGAAATATTGTGAAAATCTCAGTAATTCTATCTACGCCGTGCTCTCAAAAGACTCGGCGCGCGAATATTTATTTGACGCTGACTTGGACTAGAAACATTAGTCGGTGGTCTGTTAGTTTCGCCACCTGTTAAGTAAGTAGGCGCAAATAAACATTGCTGTGTAACACAATGTGTATTGCTGTCAGAACAAGAGCGATTTCTTTCCGTGTCGAAAGCGATTGCTAACGCTTCACTTCGTTTCGCTCTCGAAGATAGAGGGCTTGTGTATTTTCCCACTCATCTACTTAGCGATCGATCGACTCCTGTCCATTTTTCCGCCGCAGCCGATCGCAAATTTGCACTTTTTCAACCGCCAAATATTGCTGAAATTCTGGTTTTTCAATGCCGCTGCGCCACATAATAACAGCATCTTCTCCTGTATCTGCGTAGTATCGTTTGCGCCGTCCTGCCTCCTTAAAGCCAAATTTTTTGTACAGAGACAGTGCAACTAAATTAGAGGCTCGCACTTCTAAAGTTGCCCGTTCTAATTGTCTGTCACAAGCCGATTTTAGCAACGCCCAAAGCAGAGCTTGTCCCAAACCCCGACCTTGAAAGCGCGGATCGATCGCCAAAATGGTAATGTGAGCTTCTTCTAAAATTGCCCACAGACAACCCAAACCGATGAGCGTTTGGGGAAGTTTTGAGTTTTGAGTTGCTGGATGGGATATCTCAAGACTGGGCGGTTGTGAACCCAGAATGCTGTTGGGTTCGATCGGCTCAAGTTCACTGTCCAATGTTTCTGCTTCGCCTGCACCGGTTTCCGATGCCCACAAACCCAGTAAATCGCTGTTAGGACTGTCTAACTCACGCCTGTAGCCTTCGAGCGTCCAAAGTCCGCCAAAACAGAGGCGATCGATCTCGACCGCACTGTTGAGGTGTTCGGCGGCGATCTGTTTAATTTCTATAAAACGCACGGCGGTAAATTGTACACTAGAAAATAAAGTAGCGATTAGTTTTTTTTGCTATTGTCGAGTAATTGCTAATCAGTCTCCTAACATTAGTCTAAAGCAGCGACTGTTCGCTGCCGGCTAAGGACTGCTGAAAAATGAATAATCACCAAGGAGAGTTATTGCGCCGATGGTATCAACTCAATCTCTTAGGGAGGAATCTGGACTTCAGCACCCGTCTGAGTCTCCAGAATCCCTGAAAAGTCGTAGCGTAGCGGGGCGTAAGCCATCGCCCAATCAAGAACTTTTACCGCTGACAGCCCGCGTTAACAGCCGAGATCGGCTGGAAATCGGAGGCTGCGAAGTGACAGCTTTGGTGGAGCAATTTGGCTCGCCACTGTACATCTTAGACGAAGAAACGCTGCGGGCGACTTGCGCCCAGTACCGGGATGCTTTTGCGTATCACTATCCGGGCGAAACCCAAGTGATCTATGCTTCTAAAGCTTGGAGTTGTTTGGCTGTTTGCGCGATCGCAGCTTCGGAAGGTTTAGGCATCGATGTCGTATCTGCCGGCGAAATCCACACTGCACTGAAAGCCGGTGTCAGTCCCGATAAAATCTATTTCCACGGTAACAATAAGTCCCGGGAGGAACTCCAGCTAGCTGTAGAAACCGGCTGCACTATCGTAGCCGACAACTGGCATGATTTAGAGACTCTGGCAGGCTTGGGAAGCAGCAAAACCGGCGAGCCGATACGAGTTATGGTGCGGTTTACTCCGGGAATTGAGTGTCACACCCACGATTACATTAAGACGGGTCAAATTGACAGTAAATTTGGCTTCGATCCCAATTCGCTCGATGAAGTATTTAAGTTCATCAGCAAACAGCCCTGCTTATGTTGCGTGGGAGTCCATGCTCACATCGGATCTCAGATTTTTGAACTGCAACCCCACCACGATTTAGCCGATGTTATGGTTAAGGCTTTCAAGAAAGCAATTGACCACAAGTTGCAGCCGACAGAAATAAATATTGGCGGCGGGTTGGGCATTCGCTATACTGAGACGGACGATCCTCCTAGCATTGAAGATTGGGCTCGTAAAGTTTGCTCCGCAGTGGCAGCAGCTTGCGAGCGGCAGAATTTGCCATTACCGAAATTGCTGTGCGAACCGGGTCGATCGCTCGTCGGTACAGCCTGCGTCACAGCTTATACGGTTGGCTCTACAAAAGTCATTCCGGGAGTTAGGACGTATTTAGCTGTGGATGGGGGAATGTCGGACAACCCGCGTCCTATTACCTATCAATCACTTTATCAAGTCCTCGCAGCGGGCAAAATGTCTGCTGAGTTAACGGAAACAGTGACAATTGCAGGAAAACATTGCGAATCAGGCGATATTCTGATTAAAGATGCCAAATTGCCGAAGTGTCAGGCCGGAGATATCCTCGCCGTTACTGCTACAGGGGCATACAATTACAGTATGTCTTCTAACTATAACCGAGTACCACGACCGGCAGCAGTTTTAGTCAATAATAAGGAAGCTCACACGATTTTAGAGCGGGAAACTTACGAGGATTTGCTAAGGTTTGATTGCCTTCCTGAAAAACTCAAAGTTCTCAAGTAAAAAGCAAAAAGCAAAAAGTAAAAAAAAAGATAATTCATTGGGAATTCTTGATGATAGTCTGTAAAATTTTTACTTTTAGCTTGTTCAGTCACGCGATTGGAATAACAACTGTTCATGGTTCACGGGTTCGAGTGCATCATAGTTCGCGGTTCACAGGCGGTAGGGTTCGATGAACCATGAACAATCAACAATCTGGCTATGACTTTGGTCTCATTCAGTCCTTATTGATTCAGGCGATCGATATTGGACTGGTATTTACGCTTGCGTATTTGGTGCTCGTCATTGTCGGGGAGCGCCGGACGCTGTGGATGGTACGGGGATTTATTATTTTGATGCTGGCGACGGCATTGAGCAACTGGGCTGGATTGAGGCTGTTGCACGTGGCGCTCAACAGCTTGGTGACGGGTTCTGCTGTGGCAATGGCGGTAATATTACAGTCGGAGTTTCGCCGATTTCTGGAACAATTGGGTCGGGGGGAAATTATACAATTGTTTGGACGCGATCGCCGACCGACTCCGGAACCGGACAGCGTAATAGATGAAATTGTGGACGCAGTAAAAGAACTTTCCCAAAACCGCACGGGCGCTTTATTAATTATAGAAACAGATTCTCCGATCGACGATCGGGATTTTTCAGTGCCGGGAGTGAAGCTAAATGCAGAAGTCTCGAAGGAATTGTTACAGACTATCTTTCAGCCGCAAACTTTGCTGCACGACGGGGCTGTGTTAATTCGGGCTTCGCGGATTGTGTCGGCTGGGGTAATTTTGCCTTTGTCCGATCGCAGCGCCTCGCGACAGTTGGGAACCCGCCACCGGGCGGCGATGGGGATTACGGAACGGGTGCAAGCTTGCGTGTGCGTGGTGGTGTCCGAGGAAACGGGTTCGATTTCTCTGGCGCAGATGGGAATTTTAAATCGACCTTTGACTAGCAGCAAACTTAAGGAATTGCTGGAAGCCAAGCTGTTTCCGTCGGATGGAGAAAGAGCAGTCGCTCCAATTCCGATCGGCAATCTCGGACGGCAGATAGGATTAAAGGGATTAACACTATTAAAGCGGATACTGCGCCGTTAGTCGGGTAATCGGGAGAAACCATGAGTCAAGGAATTTGCTTGGAAAAGTTGCCTGCGGATCTGCAACAAGAACTACTGCCTAAGCACATAGCAGTGATTATGGACGGGAACGGGCGCTGGGCTAAAAATAAGGGGTTGCCACGGATTGCGGGACACCGCCGGGGGGCTAGCGCTCTGAAGGAACTGCTGCGCTGCTGCAAAGATTGGGGAATTCCCGCTTTAACGGCCTATGCTTTTTCGACGGAGAATTGGGGGCGGCCGGCCGGGGAGGTGGATTTTTTGATGAGTTTGTTTGAGGGGAAGCTGCGGCAAGAATTGCGGGAGATGGTGGACGAGGACGTGCAAATTCAATTTATGGGGAATTTGGAGGCTTTGCCGAACTCTTTGCAGGCGGAAATCGAGCGCTCTGTGACGGCTACTCAGCACAATCGGGGGATTCTGTTTCGGGTGGCGACGAATTACGGCGGCCGCCAGGAGATTGTACAGGCTTGTCGGGCGATCGCTACTCAGGTGCAGGAGGGCAAGTTGCAGCCGGAGGAGATTGATGAGGTTTTATTTAAACGCTATTTGTATACTGCTGATGTTTGCGATCCGGATTTGCTGATCCGGACGAGCGGGGAAATGCGTCTAAGCAATTTTCTGCTGTGGCAAATGGCTTATTCGGAAATTTACATTACTGAGACGCTGTGGCCGGATTTCGATCGATCGGAGTTTCACCGCGCTTTGTCTACTTATCAGCAACGCAATCGCCGATTTGGCAAAGTCTAACGATTTTGGATTTTGGATTTGGGATTTTAGATTAATGTTTCAGTTTCCAATAGTGTATTACTCAATCTAAAATCTAAAATCGCCAATCTAAAATCAAATTAGGGGCCTGAGAAAACGGCATCTTCAATGTCGTGACGCGAGAGGGAGTATTTGAAGGCTCGCTGAATGTCTTGGCCGTCGGCTCCAGCATCGATGTAACGAATGGTAACTTGATCGATATCGAGGGATAATTCTGCTTTCCAAGTAGGTCGATCGATCTGCCAGCAGTGGAGTTCTTGCCGGTCTTGCTGGCAGCCGCGACTGGTTAGCCACTGCTCGATTTCCGGGAGTGGATGGCTGTATAAAGGAGTGTCAGCGGAAGGAAGAGTCAT
>JBDTEI010000024.1:0-3316 GCA_039922675.1 Microcoleus sp. | reverse complement strand
GCTTTTGCGGCAGAAGAACAATTAGTAAACAAGCGCGCTCTTGCTGAGGCGGAAATGGGAAAAGCAGTAGGTTGTTGGGCTGAGATTGTGTTTGAACATGACAGTAAACGCTACCAAGCAAGGCGTGTTTGTCGTGCTTACAAAAGTGAAAATTCTGTAGAACACATCAAAGGCGAATTGTTCCTGCAAGTAGCAAAAGATGACGGCCGCTGGGTTCCGACAGCGCAGCATCCCGATGATATTATCGGACGGATATTGCCTGCAAGTTTGCATCAATATTTCTTTTTTGATGGGGAACGAATCGAGCAAATTGTTCGGCACGAGAAGAAAGCAGAAATTGCAGAAGCTACTAAAGAATTGCTAGGAGTAGAGGTGCTGAATCGCTCGATTAAACATTTAACAGATGCCAGAAAATCTCTAGAAACTGATTTAATCATGATTGGCAGTCATGAAATAAAGAAATTTTTAAAAGATAAACAAGCTTTTCAGAAAGAGGTAGATCAACTTTCACAAAGACAAGTAGAAATTCAACAAGAATTGACAAGTCAAGGTGAATTGAAGAAAGCAGTTAACGGTGATTTGCTGGAACGCAGTGGTGCTGCTGAGTGGCAAAAATTGCGAGACAAATTGGAAAACCAGCGGAGTTTATTTAATGAACAAAAAGTTCTGGCTTCTGATGCGATGAGACGAGCAATTTCTGGGCGCGGTTACGCGGTATTTCTGTTGGATGCAGCGGCTGAATTTAACTTAATTTTTGGGGATTTGCGGGAAAAAGGTGAGTTGCTTTCGGGGATTGGGCGGCCGTTTTTGGAAGAGTTATTAGCGCAGCAGCGGTGTATTTGCGGTGCCCAATTGGTGGAGGGTTCCGAAGCTTGCGAAAATGTCACTGGTTGGATGGATAAAGCGGGTGCTGGCGATGTGGAAGAAACTACTATCCGAATTAGCGATCGCGTCAATGAAATTGATAGACAAGTGGCTGATTTTTGGGATGAACTTGACCGCCAGCAAGTCAATATTAGTCGCGCTAAAGCCGAACTTTCTCGGGTAGAAACGGAGTTAGACGATATTCACAGCAAGCTGAAAAACTTCCCTGATGGCGATGTCAGCCGCTTGCAAAAGCGCTTGGATGAAATTGAGGCAAAAATTGGCGATTTGCACCGGGAAACAGGCTCTAACCAGCAGCAGATTGAGAGTTTGAATGGGCAGGTGGCGGCTTTGGACAAGCAAATCGACAAGCAGCAACTGAACGAGCAAAAGCAAATATTGGCCCAGCGCCGGATTGCTGCGACTCAGGATGCGATCGATCGCCTAACTGAAGTGCGATCGCGTTTAGAAAAACAGTTTTGTTCGCACTTAGAAAAGCGGGTGCAAGATATTTTTAGTCAAATTTCTTTCACTCCGTACATTCCCAAGCTTAGCGATAAATACGAACTAACGTTAGTAGAAAATACCTCAGGAAGAGAATCTTTAGTTGCGGCTTCTACGGGAGAAAATCAAATCCTCAGCTTGTCGTTTATCGGCGGGATTATTGAGGGGGTGCGGGAGTGGAGTCAAAAAAATACTTTGATGGGCCCGGATAGCAGTACGTTTCCGATTGTCATGGATTCTCCCTTTGGCAGTTTGGACGAGATTTATCGCAAGCAAATCGCCAATAAGCTACCGAAATTGGCGAATCAATTGGTAGTTTTGGTGACTAAAACTCAGTGGCGCGGAGAAGTAGCCCAAGAGATGGAAAGTGCGATCGGTAAGGAATATGTGCTAGTGTACAATTCTCCAAAAGCTGATTGCGAAGAAGATGCGATCGAACTGGGCGGGATGCGCTATCCTTTAGTTAAGCGCAGTCCGAATGAATTTGAATATACGGAAATAGTAGAGGTAGATTATGGCTTCTAGTTCGGCAATTACGCAGGTTTTGGAAACGGATATTTGGGTGAAGGCGACGTGGGAAGAGTTTCTAAATTTCGCTGAGGATTCAACATGGGAAAAGGGCAAGTTTTATTACTATCAAGAACACATGAGGGTAGAAATGTCACCAGTAGGGCCATTGCACAGTCGTCATAATTCAGTAGTTTCGAGAGTTGTCAATTTTTATACAGCTTTTAGAAATATCCGAATAGTGGAGTTAATTAATGCCAGTTTTCGCAAAACAGGTATTCGGGAATTTCAACCAGATTTGTCTTATTATATAGGTGCAGATTTTGAATTACCTCCTCGCACGAATACGCCAATTAATTTGAATGGGTTTGCACCTCCAGCTTTAGTGGTGGAAATAGGAGCATCTTCTAGTGCAGATGATTTGGGAGTAAAGCGTTTAATTTACGAACATTCTGAAGTCCAAGAATATTGGGCAGCAAATGCAAATACGAATGCTGTATTTGCATTTGCTATTACTGCGGGAGGGAGTGGGACAATTCAAAATTCACTGGTTTTACCGGGCTTAGAAATAGCGTTAGTTGAGGAAGCTTTGAATCGCAGTGAAACTCAAGATGATGGGGAAATTAATCGCTGGTTGATTCAAACTTTTAGTCAAGGTTGAAGGGAGTTTGACATGGAAAAAAAGTATCATAAGTTGGTGCGCGATCGCATTCCTGAAATTATTCGCCAAAGCGGGAGTGAATGCGATTTTGTCATTTTGTCCGATCGCGAATACCGTCAAGCTTTGCGCCAAAAATTGATTGAGGAAGCGGGGGAAGCGGCGGCGGCTGATGAGGATGATTTGGTGGCGGAATTGGCGGATTTGTCTGAGGTGATGGATGCGGTGATGCTGAGTTTTGGCATTTCGGGCGATCGACTTTTAGCAGAAAAAATCAAGCGCCGGGAAGCCAGAGGAAGTTTTGCCAAAAAAATTATGTTATTACGAACATTCTAAAAACTATCTGCGTTAATCTGTGTTTATCTGCTTGATATCTGCGGTTACTTGATCAATTAAAAAATTACATATTAATCCCAATGGCTGCTAACAAAATTAGAATTGCTAAAGACAAAGCCGATTTAGTGAAATCCTTAACTTTATTGGATAACAACTCCGGGCCTTTTCAGACTTACGCCGATGTCATCGTCTTTGCCGCATCCTTGGGAAATCAGCGGAAAAAGCGATCGCCCTTGGGGGAAATTTCTAAACGAGAACCCGGTGCCATTGATATTGATATTTTTGTATCGAGGGGTTACGATATGGCGATTAAGCTAATTGCGATCGCCGAAACCAAAAATCCTCAAATTCTCTCCCATCTCGACGAACAATTGGAAGCAGAACGCTTGCAAATTTTTGAAGAATATGCTAATGGCGGACTGGAAATATTGCGAGAAGAATTTCGGG